>NZ_LZLU01000153.1:0-1688 GCF_001673415.1 Mycobacterium sp. 1165196.3
CGATGCCGCCGATCAGGGCATGTGACGAACTCGACGGGATACCGAGGAGCCAGGTCAGCAGGTTCCAGACGACGCCGCCCACGAGGCCGGCGAAGACCAGTTCCAGCGTCACGATGTTGGAGTCGATCAGGCCCTTGGCGATGGTCGCGGCGACGGCGGTGGACAAGAAAGCGCCCACCAGATTCAGCACCGCCGAGAGCGCGACCGCCGCCTTGGGCTTGAGTGCACCGCTGGCGATCGAGGTCGCCATCGCGTTGCCCGTGTCATGGAAGCCGTTGGTGAAATCGAAAGCCAATGCCGTGATTACGACAATGATCAAGAGGAACAATTGGATGTTCACAGCGCCTGATTCTGGTGGTAGGAGGATTCCATTGTCGAATGCTGAGGCAGTCGAAACGCGGGTGTACCTTGACTCGTCGCCAGATGTTACCTCTCAGTTAACCGGAATTACCCCGCCGTTCACCTCGGGTGTCACGCCGTAGCGGGTGGTCGGAGGGTATTTCGAGGAATATCAGGGTGATCCCGTCGGGGTCGGTCACGTGCATTTCGTAGAGGCCCCACGGCTCCTGGCGTGCCTCGCGCGCGATGGCCACCCCCCGGCCGCGGAGCTCGGCCTGGGTCGCCTCGATGTCGCGGACCTGCAGCCACAGCGCGCCCGGGAAGGGTCCGCGCGAGTGGTCCGGGGAGCCGTAACCGGCCAGTTCGAGCAGCGACTGCCCCGCGAAAAAGACTGTGCCCGCGCCGTATTCACGCGCTATCGCCAGGCCGATCTGGTCGCGGTAGAAGGTCAGCGACTGCTGATAGTCCGCCGGCCGGAGCAACATCCGACTGGCCAGGATCTCCATAGCGTCGTGTCTATCACAGTGGCCGGGCAAAACGGCCCGTAGCGGCGGCCGGGTCAGCCGTCGTTATTGCGGTTGGGCTGGATGCTCTGGCGCTGCATGACGGCGTTGACCCAGCGCGGGCCGAACGTGTCCAGCGCCTTGGCGGCGATCGCCATCCGCGGTGCGATGCGCACCGGGCGGGTGCGGGCGGCGGTGATCATCCACTCGCCGGCCTCCTCCGGCGTCAGCGCCGGCATCCCCTGGTAGGCCTTGGTCGGTGCGATCATCGGGGTGGCCACCAGCGGGTAGTACAGGGTGCTGGAGTGCACGCCCTTGTCGCCCCACTCGGTTTCCACCACCCGGCTCACCGTCGACAGCGCGGCCTTCGAGGCGTTGTACACCGCGAACAGCGGTGAGGCCTCCGACAGCACGCCCCACGTCGAGACGTTGATGATGTGCCCGTCGCCGCGCTCGATCATGCCCGGCGCCAGCCCGCGGATCAGCCGCAGCGGCGCGTAGTAGTTGAGCACCATCGTCCGCTCGACGTCGTGCCAGCGTTCCAGCGACTCGGCCAGCGGCCGGCGGATGGACCGGCCGGCGTTGTTGATCAGGATGTCGATTCCGCCGAGACGCTTTTCGACGTCGGCGACCAGCGCGTCGACGGCGTCCATGTCGGAGACGTCGCACGGGATCGAGATGGCGTCACCGCCCGCCGAGGTGATGCGGTCCGCGAGCGCGTCGAGCAGCTCCTGGCGGCGCGCCACGACGACCACCGTGGCACCCGCCCGGGCGAACTGTTCGGCCGCGGCCTCGCCGATGCCCGACGACGCCCCGGTGAGCAGGATGCGCTTGCCGGCCAGTTCG
>NZ_LZLU01000154.1:0-2506 GCF_001673415.1 Mycobacterium sp. 1165196.3
GCAGAAGGCGCTGAACTACGAGGGCGACGACGTCATCACGATTTTCAAGGGCCTGCAGCTCGACATCGGGGCGCCGCCGCAGTTCATGGATTTCCGGTACACGGTCCATGACCGCTGGCACGGCGAATTCCAGCTCGACCACTGCGGCGCCCTGCTCGACGTGGAGCCGATGGGCGAACAGTACGTGTTCGGAATGTGCCACACCATCGAGGATCCGACGTTCGACGCCACCGCGATCGCGACCAACCCGCGCGCCCAGGTGCGCCCGATCCACCGGCCGCCCCGCACGCCCGCCGACCGGCACCCGCACTGCGCGTGGACCGTCATCATCGACGAGTCCTACCCCGAGGCGCAGAGCATCCCGGCGCTGGACATCGTCAGCCGAACCCGCGCCGCCACATGGGAACTCGACGCCATCGATCGTTCGGACGAGGGGCAGGCGGATTACTCGGGCCCCCTGCTGTCCGACTTCGACTTCGCCGCCTTCTCCCATTCGGCGCTGGTCCGGATGGCCGACGAGGTGTGCCTGCAGATGCACCTGCTGTACCTGTCGTTCGCGATCGCGCTGCGGGCCCGGGCGGCTAGCGAGGAGGAAGCCGTCGGCGTATGCACCCGGGGCCTGATCGGCATAGCGGGCATGGCCGCCGAACGCATCCACCGGGCGCTGAAGCTTCCTGGCGGGATCGAAGGGGTATTGCGGGTCCTCGAGCTGCACCCGCTGCTGAACCCCGCGGATTACGTTGTCGCCGAGACGGAATCGAACCGGCTGCACGTCCGCCCGTCGCCGGCCCACGACGACGCCGCCTGGATCTCGTTGTGCTCGCCGGAATCCGTCCAACCGCTCCAGGCCATCGCCACCGCGGTGGAACCGCACCTGGCGGTCCGAGTTAGCGGGACGGCCACCGACTGGACGGCGGAGCTGATCGAAACCGATACGCCCGCCGAGGAACTGCCAGAGGTTTCGGTGGTCAGGGTCAGCGGCGGATCGACGTTCCAGTTCGAGCCCAGGCGTTCGCTGCCGCTGACGGTGTTGTAGCACAAAGCTTTTTGTCAAGGGGTTTTCGGTACCGCTTCGGTGACGCAAGCGCATCGAGCGGATACCAATGACATTGCGAAGCATCGGCTTTCCGCGTGTCCGCCGCTATCGTTAACGCTGGCCACCGACCCCTATGGACGAAGGTTTTCGCTCTATGTACGACCCACTCGGGTTGTCGATCGGGACCACGAACCTGGTCGCTGCGCGTAATGGAAGCCCACCGGTTACCCGCCGGTCCGTGGTTACCCTTTACCCGCACTGTGCTCCGAAAGTCGGTGCGCCCGAAGAGAACCCGTACCTCGCCGAGCCCGGCGTGCCGATGAAGGGCTTCATCGAGCGCATCGGTGATTCCGTCGCGCTGGTGTCACCCGACGGTTCCACGCACGACCCGGAACTGCTGACGGTGGAGGCGCTGGACGCGATGGTGCTCGCCGCGGGTGCGGACGCGGCATGCTCGGAGATCTCCATCGCCGTGCCCGCGCACTGGAAACCGGCGACGGTGCAGGCGCTGCGGGACGCCCTGCGCACCCACGTGGGCTTCGTGCGTAGCGGGATGGCGCCGCGGCTGGTCAGCGACGCCATCGCGTCGCTGACCGCGGTCAAGTCCGAGCTCGGACTGCCCGACGAGGGCGTGGTGGGGCTGCTCGACTTCGGCGGCAGCGGCACGTCGGCCACCTTGGTCGACGTCGCGGGGGATTTCGAACTCGTCAGCGCGACACTGCGTTACACCGCGCTGTCGGGCGACGAGATCGACCAGGAGTTGCAGCTGCGTGCCTTCGAGGAGCTGGGCCACGGCAGTGGCCTGGACCCGGCCAGCACCGCCGGTGTCGGCCAGCTCGGCGAACTCAGGGAACAATGCCGCGCGGCCAAGGAGCGGCTCTCGGCCGACATGGCCACCGACATCGTCGCGGTGCTCGGCGGGCGCAGTTGCAGCCTGACGCTGACGCAGGACGACCTCGAAGAGCTGATCCAGGATCGGCTGACCGGCTTCATCTATGCCTTCGACGACATGCTGGTGCGCTACCGCAAGAGCTGGTCGGACCTGGCCGCGGTGGTCACGGTCGGGGGCGGCGCGCGCATTCCGCTTGTCACCGAACGTCTTTCGATGCACGGCCGCACGCCGATCCTCACGCCGGCGCAACCTGCCCTGGCCGCGGCAAGCGGGGCGCTGATCCTGGCTTCCCGCGGTGGCGAACTGGACCTGCGCACCCGGACCTCGATCGGGCTGCTCGCTTCCGCCGACGCCGCCGGTGATGTCGTCGACCTGGGCGCCGGCGACGTGCTGGTGATCGACGACGAGGCGCTGACCGATCGCGAATTGGCTTGGTCGCAAACCGAATACCCCGGCGACCTGCGGATGCGGTTCGGCGGGGAAACCTACGACGAAGACGGTCCGGCCGGCTGGTCGATGCGGCTCAACGTCATCCAGCCGCCGCGGGAACGCCGGCGCTGGCTGCGGCTTCGGTTCTC
>NZ_LZLU01000155.1:0-6395 GCF_001673415.1 Mycobacterium sp. 1165196.3
CGTCGGGCAGCACCGGCACGCCCAAGGGCGCGATGTTCACCGAAAGCCTTTGTATAGGGACCTGGTTGGCGCAATCCGACCAGCCCGTCATCACGCTGAGCTACATGCCGATGAGTCACTTGATCGGTTACGGATATGTAATCCTGACCCTCGCCAACGGGGGCACCAGCTATTTCGCCGCCAAGAGCGACCTCTCGACCCTGTTCGAGGACCTGGCAATGGTGCGGCCCACCTCCATGAGCCTGGTGCCACGGGTCTGTGAGATGTTCTTTCACCACTACCAGCGCGAGCTGGACCGCCACGTCATGTCCGGTGCCGACCCCGATACCGCCGGGGCGCAGATCACCACGGCGATCCGCGAGGAGATCCTGGGTGGTCGCGTGCTGGCGGTGGGTTGCGGCTCGGCCGCGTTGTCCCCGGAGATCAAGGAGTTCATGGAGGAGGTGCTCGATCAGCACCTGCTGATCGGCTATTCGTCCACCGAGATCGCCGGCGGGATGATCGTGGCCGACGAGCACGTGCTGCGGCCCCCGGTCATCGACTACAAACTGCTCGACGTACCCGAACTCGGCTATTTCACCACCGACAAGCCTTATCCGCGAGGCGAATTGGCGGTAAAGTCGGCTCGCTTCATGGCCGGCTACTACAACCGGCCCGACCTGACCGCCACGATGTTCGACGAGGACGGTTACTACAAGACCGGTGACATCATGGCCGAGGTCGGCCCGGACCAGTTGCGCTACGTCGACCGCCGCAACAACGTGATCAAGCTCGCCCAGGGTGAATTCGTGGCGGTCTCCCGCCTGGAGGCGCTGTATTCGACCAGCGCCCTGATCCATCAGATCTACATCTACGGCAACAGCGCCCGCTCCTTCCTGCTGGCCGTGATCGTGCCGGCCGAAGGCGGCACCGACGCGTCGGCGATCGCCCGGTCGCTGCGGCAGATCGCACGCGACAACCACCTCAACGGCTACGAGATCCCCCGCGAATTCCTGATCGAAACCGAACCGTTCAGTCTGGCCAACGGCTTGCTGTCCGGCGTCGGAAAGTTCCTACGACCCAAGCTCAGAGAGCGCTACGGTGAGCGGCTCGAACAGCTCTACGCCGACATGGCCGACGACCAGCTCGGGCAGCTTCGCGCCCTGCGCACCGGCGGCGCCGATCAGCCGGTGCTGGCCACCGTCACCAAGGCGGTGCAGGCCACCCTCGGCGTGCCCGCGGCCGATGTGTCCCCGGAGGCGCGATTCATTGACCTGGGCGGTGATTCCCTTTCGGCGCTGACCTTTTCGACCCTGCTTACCGACATCTACGGCGTCGACGTTCCGGTCGGCGTGGTGATCGACCCGACCGGTGACCTGCTCACCATCGCCGACCACATCGACCGGCATCGGGACTCCGACGTACTGAGCTTCGCGTCGGTCCACGGCACCGACGGCGTCGAGGTCCACGCCGAAGACCTGACCTTGAACAAGTTCCTCGACGACGACATTTTGAAGTCCGCGACGCTGCTCCCACCGCCGACAGCCGAGGTGCGCACCGTTCTCCTCACCGGCGCAACCGGTTTCCTCGGCCGTTTCCTCGCCATGGAATGGCTCGAGGGGGTTGCGGGCCAGGACGGCAACCTGATCTGCCTCACCCGGGGTGCCGATGCCGTGCAGGCCCGTCAGCGAATCGAGGCGGCGCTGGGCTCGGATCCCACGCTGCTGGAACGCTTCCGGTCCCTCGCCGCCGATCATCTCGAAGTCGTCCCGGGTGACATCGGCAAGCCACGGTTCGGGCTGGATGAGGCGAGGTGGCGGCGCCTGGCCGACACCGTCGACCTCGTCGTGCACCCGGCGGCGCACGTCAACCACGTGCTGCCCTATCGCCAACTTTTCACGCCCAATGTCGTGGGCACCGCCGAAATCATCCGGCTGGCAATCACGGCCAGGCTCAAGCCGATTCACTACGTCTCCACCCTGGGGGTCAGCGCCGTCACCCATCAACTCGTCGACGAGGACACCGACATCCGCCGCTCGGTGCCCAGCTGCACAATCGGCGACGACTACGCCAACGGTTACGGGATCAGCAAATGGGCCGGCGAGGTCCTGATGCGCGAGGCACACGACGTGTGCGGGTTACCGATTGCGGTGTTCCGGCCCGGCATGATCCTGGCCGACAGCCGGCACGCGGGACAGATCAACGTGCCTGACATCTTCACCCGGCTGCTGTTCAGCCTGGTCGCCACCGGCGTCGCTCCGCGCTCGTTCTACCGGGGCGCTAACGATCCGGACGGCGCCCGCCCACACTACGAGGGTCTGCCGGTGGACTTCCTGGCGGACGCGATCGCCTCGATCGGGCCACGGCACGGCATCAGCTTCGACACCTACAACACGACAAATCCGCACGACGACGGAATCTCGCTGGACACCTTCGTCGACTGGATCGTCGCGGCGGGCTATCCGGTCGAGAAGATCGACGACTATCCGGCCTGGCTGGCGCGGTTCGAGACCGCAATGCGCGCGCTACCCGAACGCCAGCGCGCACAGTCCGTCCTCGGCGTGCTGGACGTCTACCGTGAACCCATGACCGCGATAGCCGGGTCGCCGGTGCCCGGGGCGCGATTCCGGGCGGCCGTCGAACATTCGGGTCGCACCATCCCGCATGTCTCGCAGCAGTTGATCGAGAAGTACCTCGAAGACCTGGAACGGATCGGTGTGCTCTCCCCCCGGTTCAAAACGTAGGTGATCGCAACGAAGGGACGATGATGTCCAGCCCAGCCCAAACGCTTTACCCCGAAGGCGTGATCGGCGCGCCCAAGGATCGCCGCGGTCACGCCGCGGAGTTCAGCACCGGCCTGCCACCCGGCACCGAGGTGTTCTCCGCCGACAATCACATCTCGGTGGCCGATGACATCTTCTACCAAGGCTTTCCCGACGAGCTCAAGGAGCAGGCCCCGCGGATCTGGTATGAGGACGGCGCGTATCTGCTCGGGTCGCCCGGGCAATCCATGGTGGTCGGCGATTTCAGCGCGGTGCTCATGCAATACGACGATCTGGCCGGGGCGGCCACGAACAACGTCGAAGCCCGGGTTCGCGAGCTCGCCGAGGACGGCGTCGACAGGGAACTGGCCTTCCCCAACGCGGTGCTCGCGCTGTTCCACCACCCTGACCACCAGATCCGCGAGCGGATCTTTCGCGTCTACAACGAGCACATCGCCGGCGTTCAGGAACGCTCCCGCGGGCGGTGCTACGGCGTCGGACTGATCAACTGGTGGGATCCGGCCGGCGCGCGCCGCACCTTGGCCGAGTTGAAGTCGTTGGGGCTCACCACGTTTCTGATGCCGATCAGCCCCGGCAACGATGCCAACGGCCAGCCCATCGACTATTCGAGCGCGGCGATGAGTGCGGTCTGGGATGAGATCGAGGAGGCCGGGCTGCCCGTCACGCACCACATCGGCGAGAGCCAGCCCAAGTTTCCCAGCGAGGTCAACAGCGTCGCGGTGGCCATGATGGTCAACATCGACTCATTCCGGGAGATGTTCTCCAAGTATATCTTCGGCGGCATCCTGGACCGGCATCCGCAGCTGCAGATCGGCTGGTTCGAGGGCGGCATCGCGTGGGTGCCGACGGCCCTGCAGGACGCCGAGCACGTGCTGGCCTCCTACCGGCACATGCTGGCGCACCAACCCGAGCGGGAGGTCCGCCATTACTGGGATGAGCACATGTGCGCCTCGTTCATGGTCGATCCGCTGGGACTGCGGCAGATCGAGGAGATCGGGATCGACAAGGTGATGTGGTCATCCGATTATCCGCACAACGAAAGCACTTTCGGCTATTCGGAGCGGTCCCTGGCCGCCGTGGTCGACGCCGTCGGTGCGCATGACGCCGTTCGGGTGGTCGGCGGCAACATCAGGAATTTTCTGGGGATCTCGGCATGACGAACTCGGTGGCCGCCCGCACCTCGGCGCTCGATATACCCGACGAACCCGACTGGGCCCGCATGCGCATCGAGACCGGAGCGCGGCTGCGGTCCGCCATGTCCGAGCACGGCGTCGACGCGCTGATCCTGCTGATGAACGGCTACGTCGGATACGCGACCGGGGTGAGTTGGCCGCTGTTGGACGCCGGCCTGTCCCACGTCGAGCGTCCGGTCGCCGTCGTGCTCGCCGACGACGTGCATCCACACCTGTTCATGCCGTTGCGCAGCGGGGCGTCCGCGGAGTACCCCGTGCCAGACGACCACCTGCACGGCCCCGCCTACCTCGAGTTCGACTCCGGCGTCGAGGATTTCGCTCGGAAACTGTCCGATCTCATTCCGCCGGGCGCCAGCGTGGCCGTCGACGAACTCACCGGCGCCATGCGCCGCTCGACGTCCACGCTGTTCCCGGGTGGCCCGCCGACCGACGCGGCGATCGTGCTCGGGGCGGCGCAACTGGTCAAGACCCGCGACGAGCTGTCCTGTCTTCGCAGGGCCGCCCGCATCACCGAACAGGCGATCGTCGACGTGCAGGAGGCGCTGCAGCCGGGCGTACGACAGATCGATCTCTCGGCCACCTTCGTGCGGCGGGCGTTCGAACTCGGTGCCACCACCAACATGCTCGAGGCCATCTGGCAGGTGATGCCGAGTTCGCGGGAAGCCGGCGTGTGGACGACGCACGGCGATCTGGCGCTGCCCCTGCTGCCCACCGACCGGGAGCTGTCCGCCGGCGACGTGCTGTGGACCGACATCAGCATCACCTACCACGGATACTGTTCGGACTTCGGCCGCACCTGGATCGTCGGCGAACGGCCCACGCCGCGGCAGCAAGATCAGTTCCGGCAGTGGCGCACGGTGCTGGACGCCGTGCTCGCCGTGACCAAAGCCGGTGTGACTTCGGGGGATTTGGCGCGCGCCGCGATCGCGGCCAACGGTGGGCGCAAACCGTGGCTGCCGCATTTCTATCTGGGTCACGGTATCGGCACCTACCCCGCGGAGGCGCCGATGATCGGAACGGATCTCGGCGAGGAGTTCGACGACAACTTCGTCTTTCCGCCCGGCATGGTGCTGGTTCTGGAGCCGGTGATGTGGGAGGACGGCACCGGAGGCTACCGCAGTGAGGAGATCGTGGTGATCACCGAAGACGGCTACGCGCCGATCACCGACTACCCCTACACCCCGTATGGCGACTGAAGTCCTGCCCGACGCGCGCGAATTGCGTTCGGGCCGAAGGGAACGGGCGCTGGCTCAGATGGCGGAGCACGACCTCGACATCCTGGTACTGGGCCGGCAGGCCAATATCCGCTACGTCACCGGCGCCCCGCAGCTATGGATTGCCGGCACCCGCCCGTTCGGCCCGATGTGTGTGCTGGTGCGCGACACCGGAGACATCTATCTCAACAGCACCGACGACGAGGGTGTGCCGGAGGAGATCGGCCACGACCACCTCTACGGGCTGGCCTGGAACCCACTGACCCTCATCGACGTCCTGAAGAAGATCGAGGGCGCCGACGCGGCACGGCGGGTCGGAACCGATGCGATCACACCGACTTTCGCGGCGTTGCTGCCCGAGGCGTTCCCCAATGCCGAGCTGGTCGACGCGGAGCCCGCCATGCGGGCGGCGCGACGCATCAAGACGCCGGACGAAATCGCGGCGATGGGCCAGGCCGTCCGGGTCGCCGAACACGGACTGGCAACCGCGCTCAGCGAATTGGCGCCGGGCGTGTCGGAGCGGACGCCGGCTGGGGTGATGATGGAGGCGATGGCCGCGGGCGGGGTGAGCACGCCGGCGACCCAGGACGCCGCGTGGGTGACGTCGCGCGAACAACCGTGGCGTCGCGCCGCCGCGTCCGAGGTCCGGCCGGGTGACCTCGTCGCGTTCGCCGCGGGCGCACTGGCGAACGGCTATGTCGCCGAGGTGGGGCGGACCCGGCCGGCCGGCGATACCGTGACCGACGAGGTCCGCGCGCTCTTCGAGCGCTCGTATGTGTTGTACGACAAGATGGTTGCCGCATGTCGCCCCGGCGCGTCCACCCGCGACCTGCTCGCCGCCTACGCGACGGCCGGTGAGCCGGTGCCGCCGATGCCGGTCGCGCACGGGCTGGGGTTGGGGTTCGATCCGCCCGTGGTGTCCGAAACGCTGCTGGCCGCGGGCGAACACGACGTGCTCGAGGCGGGGATGGTGTTGGCGATCACCGGATATGTGTGGCGGGAGGGCCTCGGCGCGGTGTACCGCCGGGACACCGTGCACATCACCGTTAATGGTGTCGATGTGCTGACCACCAGCCCGACGTGGGGATAGCGAAATAACTTGTGCCACTTTGGTTTCAGTAGTCTCTGGGCGCCGATTTTTGTCGGTGGTCCTCGCTAGTTTGGCGGTGTGAGTGAGGAGCAGGATGTCGAGGCGGCGTTCGACGCGCTCGATGCCGCCTGGGATC
>NZ_LZLU01000156.1:0-14331 GCF_001673415.1 Mycobacterium sp. 1165196.3
GGGCGCGCGGAGCAGGGCGCCGAAGCCGCCTCCCAGCGCATCGACGACGCCCTTGGTCAGCACCGCGAACACCGCCAGCGACAAACCCGCCACCACCGCCAGCAGCACCGCCGCGGGCGGACGACCCGGCCACATCCGCGCGCCCGAGCTGTATGTCTGGATACCGACCGCACTGGCCGGGATGATCTTTCAGCAATCGTCATTCCGGGCCGGCGCATTGACAGCCTCGATGCCAACGGTGATCGTGGCCGAGCCGATCGTGGCATCGGCGCTTGGGGTAATCGTGCTGGGCGAGACCCTCCACGCCTCGGGCCCCAGGGCTTTCGCCCTGGTAGTCGCAGTGCTGGTGGTCATCGTCGCGACCTGGGCCTTGGCCCGCGGCAAGGCCGCCTCAATGGCCGCTCGCGCCGGAAGCGACACGAACACGACGGCCGAGCCTGAGCCGCCGTCGGACCGCTAGGCGGAGGCGCTACCGTCGTCCCGCCCGATTGGTGATGCGACGCCCGGTGACGCCGAGGTAGATGCTTATGAGGATGCACGCGAAGACGATGCCAACCAGGAAGGGAATGATCTTGAATCCGCCATTTTGGTTGGAGTAGCCCAGTTTGTAGGACACCCAGGTTCCAAGGAATGAGCCGAGTGCGCCCAATACCACAGTCATCACGACGCCGATGTTCTGCTTGCCGGGCATGATGAGCCTGGCCAGTCCGCCCACGACGAGTCCGACGAAGATGGCACCGATAATTGTCCCGATCACTTGAAACTCCTCTGGTAGCACAGGTCATCGCTTTGATGTGGAGAGAGAGATACCCGTTTCTTGGCCTGTTGAGCCCGCTAATCCCCGCAGGCGTCGAGGGCGATGCAGCCACATAGGGCTTACTTCGCGATCCGAGTCGACGACATCGACGCCGTGGCTTGCGGTCCAACGCGCGGAGGTAACAGTTCGCGGCCAACTTGCTGCGGCCCGAATAGCGCGTTTTTACCCGCTGACCGGGGGCTTTACTTCACAGCTGCTACATAAGTAGCGCATAGCCGCCACTACTGTTAACGGCTTCATCATTTGTCTCATGAGTGAAACATCTGAATCCCCCACTGTGCGGCACTCCACCGCCACTGCACCGGTCGCCGCCGAAGCGGCGGCGGCCTACCGGGCCCCGCGGGTCTTCCAACTCGCCGCGTGGGTCGCCATCGTCGCCGGCATCGTGTTCATCGTCGCGGTCATCTTCTTCACCGGCTTCATCCTCGGCCACCGCGGCGGCCATCACGGACACCACCACAAGCACCACCACGCGATGGTGCACCACCGTGGCCCCGGCGGCCCCGGCAACTTCGGCGGCCCGGGCGCACCGGGCGCGCCGGGCGGTCAGGGTGGTCAGGGCGGCCAGACCGGGCCGGGAGCCACCAGCACGGCGCCGGCTCCCTCGGGCGTGCGTCCCAGCGGCATGGCCCCGGGCCAGCTCCCGCCGTCGGTCCTGCACTCGGCGGCCGCGCTGGGACAGACCCCGAGCGTCATCGTGCTGACCAACTGAAACCCCCTCGCCAACCGTGGCCCGGCGCTCCACTCGAGCGCCGGGTCACCTGTCTTTTGCGGTAACCGGCCCCTAACCGCCGCATCTCGATTAACCACAATTTTGTCGGCGGGGCCTGTTAGGGACCGGGTGTGCGCGGCAATATGGCAAGGCATGAGCGAGACACCCGAAGAACGAGTTGAGCCCACCGCCGAGCCGACCCCAGCCGCACCGGTCACCGCGCCACCCCCGGACCGGGTGAGGCCGCCGCGGCTCTACACGGCGGCGGCCTGGGTGGTGATCGTCGCCGGCATCGTGTTCATCCTCTCCTCGCTGTTCTTCGTCGGTGCCTTCATCTGGAAGCACCAGCACCCCTGCCACCATCACCACGGCATGTTTCACCCCGGTGGCCCCGGACCGGGCAATGGGCCCTGGGGACCCGCTGGTCCCGGGCCGGGCAACGGACCTGGGCAGTACGGCGGTCCCGGCGGCGGCTACGGCCCGTGGTACGGCGGACCCGGTGGCCCGGGTGGACCCGACAACGGGCCGTGGGGATACGGCCCCGGGGGTCCCGGCTTGATCGTTCCGATGCCCCCGAGCGGTCCGGGCGGTCCCGGCGGGCCGCATGGCGGCCCGGGTGTCAGCGGCCCCGGACAACCGCCGGCCGTCAGCGCGCCCCCCGGTGCGCCGGCGCCGCGCCCGTGACGGCGCCCGCTGCACTCACGGCCTATTTCCAGCCCCAAATGGGTAAGGACCCGTAGTGGGCAACCGACGGTGTTGCTCAAAATTTTCTTGACCGGATCAAGAAAAGGGGAATACTCGGTTGCAGGCCGGAAGGCCCGGGTCGCGCACGGCGACGCCGAACCTGCTTGATGAGCAAGCGAATTCGGTGTCGCCGTGCGCGATCCGGGGCTCTGCGGCCTTCCGCCCGGTGACGAGGAGAGCGTAATGACGGAGCGTTTCACGACCAATGACGCCGGTATCGCTGCGCCGAGCGACGATCAGTCGCTGACGATCGGCCCAGACGGCCCGATTCTGCTGCAGGACCACTACCTGATCGAGCAGATGGCGATGTTCAACCGCGAGCGCATCCCGGAGCGCCAGCCACACGCCAAAGGCGGTGGCGCGTTTGGTCATTTCGAGGTGACCAACGACGTCAGCAAGTACACCAGGGCCGCGGTGTTCCAGCCCGGCACCAAAACCGACATGCTGGCCCGGTTTTCGACGGTCGCCGGTGAGCGCGGCAGCCCAGACACCTGGCGGGACCCGCGTGGCTTCGCGCTGAAGTTCTACACCACCGAAGGCAACTTCGATCTCGTCGGCAACAACACGCCGGTCTTCTTCATGCGCGACCCGTTGAAGTTCCAGCACTTCATCCGGTCCCAGAAGCGCTTGCAGGCAAGCAATGTGCGCGACCACAACATGCAGTGGGACTTCTGGAGCCTGTCCCCGGAATCGGCGCACCAGGTGACCTGGCTGATGGGCGACCGGGGGATCCCCAAGACCTGGCGCAACATGAACGGCTACAGCAGCCACACGTACAGCTGGATCAACGCCGCCGGCGAGATCTTCTGGGTGAAGTACCACTTCATCACCGATCAGGGCATCGAGTTCCTGACCCAGGAGGACGCCGACCGGCTGGCCGGTGAGGACGGCGACTACCACCAGCGCGACCTGTTCGAGTCGATCGAGCGCGGGGACTACCCGAGCTGGACACTGAAGATGCAGATCATGCCGTACGAGGAAGCCAAGGACTATCGGTTCAACCCGTTCGATCTGACCAAGGTGTGGCCGCACGGCGACTACCCGTTGATCGACGTCGGCAAGATGACGCTGAACCGCAACGTCACCGACTACCACGCCGAGATCGAGCAAGCGGCCTTCGAGCCGAACAACACCGTGCCCGGCACGGGGCTGAGCCCGGACAAAATGCTGCAGGCGCGCGGCTTTTCGTACTCGGACGCGCATCGGGCCCGGCTGGGGACCAACTACCGGCAGATCCCGGTCAACACCCCCAGAGTCGAGGTGAACAGCTATTCCAAAGACGGCGCCATGCGGATCAACAACGTGTCCGACCCCGTGTATGCGCCCAATTCCTACGGTGGTCCGCACGCCGATCCGGCCCGCGCCGCCGAGGTGCGCTGGCATGCCGACGGCGACATGGTCCGCTCGGCCTACACGCTGCACGCCGAGGACGACGACTGGGGACAGGCCGGCACCATGGTCCGCGAAGTTCTCGATGACGCGGCCAGGGAACGCTTGGCGCACAACATCATTGGTCACGTCTCCCAAGGCGTGAAGGAACCGGTGCTGTCGCGGGTGTTCGAGTACTGGCGCAATGTCGACCCCGACCTCGGCAAGAAGGTCGAGGAAGGCGTGCGGGGCAACGGGGGCTGACCGCTCGTCGGGTCGCCTGGCATGATCGCTGCATGACCACGCGGGTTACGCAGGTTGCCCAGACGCGCGGGGCCGCGGTCGTCGTCGGCCTGGCCTTGGCGGGCACCATCGCGGTTCCGGTCGCCGCCGCGCACCCGTCGGAGCCCGGCGTGGTGAATTACGCCGTCCTGGGCAGGGGGTCGGTCGGCAACATCGTCGGCGGACCCATGGGGTGGGAGTCGGTGTTCACCCAGCCCGGGCAAGGCGACTGGGTCGACCTTCCCGAGTGCAACAACTGGGCCGACATCGGCCTGCCCGAGGTGTACAACGATCCCGACCTGGCCTCGTTCAACGGGGCCGTCACCCAGACGTCGGCCACCGACCAGACGCACCTGGTGAAACAGGCCGTCGGGGTGTTCGCCACCAATGAGGCGGCGGCCCGGGCGTTTCATCGCGTGGTGGATCGAACCGTGGGCTGCTCGGGGCAGACCACCGCGATCCACTTGGACAATGGCAGCACCCAGGTGTGGTCGTTCGACGGCGGCCCGGCCGGCCCCGCCGACGAGAACTGGACCAAGCAGGAGGCGGGCACCGATCGCCGGTGCTTCGATCAAACCAGGCTGCGCGAAAACGTGTTGCTGCAGGCAAAGGTGTGCCAATCCGGCAATGCCGGACCCGCGGTCAACGTGCTAGCTGGGGCGATGCAGAACGCGCTGGGTCAATAATCGAGCGATTGGGTAACCGTGTTCCCCGAGCACGTCAAAGTGCGCAGAAGGGAATATGTCGGGGGCGTCTGATAGATGAAGCACTAGACGAAGTAGTGCCGATTATCGTTCGATTAGCTGCGCAGGGAAGCGGTCCGCAGGTGCGTGTTCAGGCTGCGGGGCCCGAAGGGATCGTGATATGACGTTCGCGCCGATCACCGCCGCGGCTTCGCGACCGGAGTCGCGGGCGGCCGGTGCCGACCCTGCCCCCGACCTGAGCATCGCCGAGCCGGCCGACTCGGCGGCCGTCGCGCAATACATCGCCGAAGGCTGTCTGGTGGACGCCCCGCTGGGCCGGGTGGGTCTGGAACTGGAGGCCCACTGCCACGACCCGGCCGACCCGCACCGCCGGCCGAGCTGGGATGAAATCGCCGACGTGCTCGCCGCGCTGCCCGCGATGCCGGGCGGTAGCAGGATCACCGTGGAACCGGGCGGCGCCGTCGAACTGTCCGGGCCGCCGGCCGACGGCGTGGCACCCGCCATCGACGCCATGCGCCGGGACCAGGCCGTGCTGCGGCCGGCGTTTGCTGAGGCCGGGCTGGGCCTGGTGTTCCTCGGCGCCGACCCGCTGCGGCCGCCCCAGCGCATCAATCCCGGCGCCCGGTACCGCGCCATGGAACGGTTCTTCGCTACCAGCCGCTCCGGGGAGGCGGGCGCGGCGATGATGACGTCCACCGCCTCGATCCAGGTCAACGTGGACGCCGGCCCGCGGGAGGGCTGGGCTGCGCGGGTGCGCCTGGCGCATGCCCTGGGGCCCACCATGATCGCGATCACCGCCAATTCGCCGATGCTGGTCGGCGACTTCACCGGCTGGGTGTCCAGCCGCCAGCGGGTGTGGGGCCGGATGGACTCGGCGCGCTGCGGGCCCATCCTGGGGGCCAGCGGCGACGACCCCGGCACCGACTGGGCGCGGTACGCCCTCAAGGCGCCGGTGATGTTGGTGCACAACCCCGACGCCGAGGCCGTCACCCATTGGGTGCCCTTTGCCGACTGGGTCGACGGCCGGGTGCTGCTCGGGGGTCGCCGTCCCAGCCTGGCCGACCTCGAATATCACCTCACCACGTTGTTCCCGCCGGTGCGCCCCAGGCAGTGGCTGGAGATCCGCTACCTGGACAGCGTGCCGGACCCGTTGTGGCCCGCCGTGGCGTTCACCCTGGTGGCCCTGCTCGACGACCCGGCCGCCGCCGACGTCGCGGCCGAGGCCGTCGAACCGGTGGCCACCGCCTGGGACACCGCGGCCCGGGTGGGACTGCGGGATCGGCGGCTGTACCGGGCGGCCAACGCCTGCGTGGCCATCGCCGCGGCGAAAGCGCCCGCGGAACTCGGCGATTCGATGCAGCGATTGGTCCGCATGGTCGAGCAGGGCCGATGTCCCGGCGACGATTTCGCCGACCAGGTGATCGAGCACGGCCTGGCCGCCACCGTGCGGTTACTGGCGCAAGGGGAGTTGTGACGTCACGAGAGACGATCGCCGACGACTTGGCGCGGACGCGGACGCGGACGTTGAGACTCGTCGAGTTCGACGACGCCGAACTCTGTCGGCAGTACGACCCGCTGATGAGCCCGCTGGTGTGGGACCTGGCGCACATCGGTCAGCAAGAAGAGCTGTGGCTGCTGCGGGGCGGGGATCCGGCCCGGCCGGGGATGTTGCCGCCGGCCGTCGAGGGGCTTTACGACGCCTTCGTGCATTCCCGCGCCAGCCGGGTCGATCTGCCGTTGCTGTCGCCGGACAAAGCGCGGGCCTATTGCCGGACCGTGCGATCCGCCGTGCTCGACGCGCTCGACGCGCTGCCCGACGACCCCGCCGGCGACGACGCGGCCTTCGTCTACGCGATGGTGGTCAGCCACGAAAACCAGCACGACGAGACCATGCTGCAGGCGTTGAACCTGCGCAGCGGCGCCCCGCTGTTGCGCGGCACGTCGACGCTGCCGGCGGGTAGGCCGGGGCTGGCGGGCACCTCGGTGCTGGTGCCCGGCGGCGAGTTCGTCCTCGGTGTGGACCCCGCCAGCGAACCGTACTCGCTGGACAACGAGCGCCCGGCCCACGTCGTCGACCTGCCCGCGTTCCGGATCGGCCGGGTCCCGGTCACCAACGGCGAATGGCGGCAGTTCGTCGACGACGGTGGCTACCACCAGCCCCGCTGGTGGTCCGAGCGCGGCTGGAGGCACCGGCAGGGCGCGGGTCTTGACGCGCCACAGTTCTGGAGTTCCGACGGCGTCACCCGCACCCGGTTCGGCCACGTCGAACACATCCCGGCCGACGAACCCGTCCAGCACGTCAGCTATTTCGAGGCCGAGGCGTACGCGGCCTGGGCCGGTGCCCGGCTGCCCACGGAGATGGAATGGGAGAAGGCCTGCACCTGGGATCCGTCCACCAACACCCGGCGCCGCTACCCCTGGGGTGAGCGCACACCGGACGAGGCGCTGGCCAACCTCGGCGGCGCGGCGTTGCGTCCCGCGCCGGTCGGCGCCTATCCCGCCGGCGCCTCCGCATACGGGGCCGAGCAGCTGCTCGGCGACGTCTGGGAGTGGACCAGCTCCCCGCTGCGGCCGTGGCCGGGTTTCGTCCCGATGCTCTACGAACGCTATTCACAGCCGTTCTTCGACGGCGACTACCGGGTGCTGCGCGGCGGCTCGTGGGCGGTCGAACCGGGCATCATGCGGCCGAGCTTTCGCAACTGGGACCACCCCTACCGGCGCCAGATCTTCTCCGGCGTCCGGTTGGCGTGGGACGTCCCCGACGCCGGGTCCGCCTGATGTGCCGGCACCTGGGCTGGCTGGGAACCGACGTCACCGTTTCCTCGCTGGTGCTCGACCCGCCATTCGGGCTGCGGGTTCAGTCCTATGCGCCGCGCCGCCAAAAGCACTGCCTGCTCAACGCCGACGGTTGGGGCGTGGGGTTTTTCGACACCGCCGCCGAAGCCGCACCAGGGCCCGGCGTGCCGCGCCGGTGGCGTAGCCAGGCGCCGCTCTGGGGTGACGTGTCGTTCGATTCCATCGCGCCCGCGCTGCGTAGCCACTGCGTGGTGGCCGCCGTGCGCTCGGCGACCGTCGGCATGCCGATCGAGGCCAGCGCGACCGCTCCGTTCACCGACGGCCAGTGGTTGTTGTCGCACAACGGAATCGTGGACCGAAGCGTGCTGCCCACGACGTCGTGGGCCGAATCGGTCTGTGACAGCGCCATATTGGCCGCGGTGATCTTCGAGCGCGGCCTCGACGCGCTGGGGCGGACCATCGTCGAGATCGGGGAAGCCGACCCGGGCGCCCGGCTGAACATCCTGGCCGCCAACGGCTCTCGCATGGTGGCGACGGCCTGGGGCGACACACTGTGCATCCTGCGCCGCCCCGACGGTGTGGTGCTGGCCAGTGAACCCTATGACAACGACTCCGACTGGGAGGACGTTTCGGACCGTCACCTTGTCGAAGTCACTGCCGACGGCGTCACGATGACGCCGCTGGACCAGTCGAGAGGATCTTGATGACGCTGTCGCTGTCGAACCACCTGGCCGCCGACTCGGCGTACCACGCGTTGCGCCGTGACGTGCTCGACGGCCTGCAGAAGACGCCAAAGTCGCTGCCACCCAAGTGGTTCTACGATGCGGTGGGCAGCGAGCTGTTCGACCAAATCACCCGGCTGCCCGAGTACTACCCGACCCGCGCCGAGGCGGAGATCCTGCGCGCGAGGGCGGCCGAAGTGGCGTCGGTGAGCGAGGCCGACACGCTGGTGGAGCTGGGCAGCGGCACGTCGGAGAAGACCCGGCTGTTGCTGGACGCCCTGCGCGAGCGTGGCTCGCTACGCAGGTTCGTCCCGTTCGACGTCGACGCCAGCATCCTGTCGACGGCCGCCGCGGCCATCGCGCAAGAATACGCCGGGGTCGAAATCAAGGCCGTCTGCGGTGACTTCGAAGAGCACCTGACAAAGATCCCCGAAGGCGGGCGACGGCTGTTCGTATTCCTGGGGTCGACGATCGGCAACCTCACGCCCGGGCCGCGCGCGGAGTTCCTCGCCGCCCTGTCCGCGCAGCTGCGGCCCGGCGACAGCCTGCTACTGGGCACGGACCTGGTCAAGGACACCGAGCGACTCGTGCGCGCCTACGACGATGCCGCCGGGGTGACGGCGGCGTTCAACCGCAACGTGCTCGCGGTGGTCAATCGGGAACTCGACGCGGATTTCGACGTCGACGCCTACCGGCACGTGGCCCGGTGGAACGCGGCGGAGGAACGCATCGAGATGTGGTTGCGGTCCGACCGTCGCCAGCGGGTGCGGGTCGGCGCGCTCGAGCTGACCGTCGACTTCGAGGCCGGCGAGGAGATGCTCACCGAGGTATCGTGTAAGTTCCACTCCGACAAGGTGACTGACGAGCTGGCCGCCGCGGGGTTGCGCCGCACCCGGTGGTGGACCGACGCGGCGGGCGACTTCGGGTTGTCGTTGGCCGTGAAGTGACCGGCAGCAACGTGCTGGCCGACCAGTGGCGGTCAGCCCGCCCGCCAATGGCCGGACTGCACCTGGACAACGCGGCCTGTTCACGGCAGAGCCTGGCGGTGATCGAGGCCACCGCGCAGCACGCTCGCAACGAATCCGAAGTCGGCGGCTACGTCGCGGCGGAGGCCGCCACACCGGTGCTCGACGCCGGACGCGCGGCGTTCGCCGCGCTGGCCGGAATGCCCGACGCCGAGGTTGTTTTCACCACCGGCTCGCTGAACGCCCTGGATCTGCTGCTGGGCGCCTGGCCGACCGAGCGACGAAAGGTGGCGTGCCTGCCCGGCGAATACGGGCCCAACCTGGCGATGCTGGCCGCCCACGGATTCGACCGGCAGCTGCTACCGACGCTCGAAGACGGCCGGGTCGCGCTTGACGAGGCGGCGCTGGCGCTGGACACCGACCCGCCGGACCTGGTGCATCTGACCGCGGTGGCCAGTCATCGCGGTGTGGTGCAACCGGTTTCGATGGTGGCCCAACTGTGCCGGGAATTGGGGCTGCCGCTCGTCGTCGACGCGGCGCAGGCGCTGGGCCAGGTGGACTGCGCGGTGGGCGCCGACGCGACCTACTCCTCGTCGCGCAAGTGGATCGCCGGCCCGCGCGGTGTCGGTATCCTCGCGGTGCGCCGCGAGCTGATGGAAAGCCTGCACCCCAGGCTGGGCGCGCCGCAGTGGGCCAGCAAGGACGGCGCACCGACGGTGGCCGAACAATTGGAATTCGGCGAAGCGAATGTGGCCGCGCGGGTGGGGTTTTCGCTGGCGCTGGGCGAGCACCTGGCGTATGGGCCGCAGGCGGTGCGTGCGCGGCTGGCCGAGCTGGGTGGACTGAGCCGCACCATACTGTCCGATGTCGCCGGGTGGACGGTGGTCGAAGAGGTCGAAGAACCCAGTGCCATCACCACTTTGGCGCCGAACGACGGCGCCGACCCGCAAGCGGTGCGGGCCTGGCTACTCGCCGAGCGACGGATCCTGACCACCTTCGCCGGCGTGCAACGGGCGCCGCTGGAGCTCACCGGACCCGTGCTGCGGATCTCACCGCACGTGGACACCACGGCCGCCGACCTCGAGACGTTCGCCGAGGCGCTCATCGCCGCCACCGCGGCGACCGCAAACGGCTAACCGGCTTTGTGTGCGGTCAGCAAGTAGGCCGGCATCTTGCGCCGGCCCTTCTCGTCGAGTTCATGCTGCGGAAATTCGAACGGCGCGTCGGGGATGTTGACCGGGTTGGACAGGATGAAAGCGGGGCGAACCTCGTCGATCTCCCAGTATTTGCTCACCGCGGCGCGCAGTTCGTCCTCGTCGACCTCGTTGGGCTTGGTTTCCAACTCGGCGGGGAAGGCGCCCTTGGCGAACACCAGGATGAACAGGTTCGCCCCCGGGGCGGCGGCCCGGTGTATCGACCTCAGGTAGCCGTCGCGGCCCTCCACCGGCAGCGAGTGGAACAGCGTGCTGTCCACCACCGTGGAGAACCGTCCGTCGTAGCCGGAGAACGACGTGATGTCGGCCTGCACGAAGCTGGCCGTGGTCAGGCCGCGCTCTTCGGCGGACTTGGTGGCCGCCGCGACGGCGGTCGGCGTGAGGTCGACCCCGACCACGGTGTACCCCTGGGCGGCCAGCGCCAGGGAAAGCTCGGCGACCCCGCAACCGGCATCCAGCACGTCGCTGCGGAATCTGCCGGCCGCGACCAGCGCCGCCAGTTCCGGTTGCGGCTCGCCGATGTTCCACGGCGGCGGACCCTCGAAGTGGGCCTGCTCCCGATAGGCGCTGTCCCAGTCCATCACTTGATCAGATGACATGGGTTTCAACCTACTCCCAGGTGTGCACCGGCTCATTGGCATGCATGTGATCGCAGTAGCGGCGCAGCATTTCGGCCAGCGCCGCGGGCCTGCTCATGCCGCCGTCCTGCAGCGCCCGCACGGTGGACACCTGCCAGCTGGCACCGTTGCGCCCCGTTCGCGCCCGGCCCTCGATCACCCCGAGGAACCGGTCGCGCACCTCGGCGTCGACGCCCCAGCGCTGCAGACCCTCGTCGGCGATCGGCAGCAGTGTGTCGAGCACCAGGTCGCGTGCGCTCACCTCACCCACTCGGGGCCAGTGCAGCCGCGCGTCGATGCCGGAGCGCGCCGACGCCAGGAAATTGGCTTCTGCCACACCGAAATCCATGTGCTGCCACAGCGGATCGTCGGCTTCGGACAGGCTGCGCAGCACCCCGTAGAAGAAGGCCGAGTTCGCCAGCATGTCGACGACGGTCGGCCCGGCCGGCAACACCCGGTTCTCCAGTCGCAGATGGGGGCGACCGTCGACCACGTCGTAGACCGGGCGGTTCCACCGGTAGACCGTCCCGTTGTGCAGGCGCAGTTCGGCGAGCTGCGGGATGCGTCCGGCGGCCAGCTCGGCCACCGGATCCTCATCGGAGACCTCGGGCAGCAGGGACGGGAAGTAGCGGATGTTCTCTCGGTAGAGGTCCAGGATCGAATCGATCCACTGTTCGCCGAACCACACTCGCGGGCGCACGCCTTGGGCTTTCAGCTCCTCGGGCCTGGTGTCGGTGGACTGGGTGAACAGCTCGATGCGGGTTTCCGCCCACAGCAGGTGCCCGAAGAAGAAGGGCGAGTTGGCGCCCAGCGCCAGCTGGGGGCCGGCCACGATCTGCGCCGCATTCCAGTTGGCGGCGAACGTTTCCGGCGCCAACTGTAGATGCAATTGCATGCTGGTGCAGGCTGATTCGGGAGCGATCGTGGCGGTGTGCCAGCTCAGCGGTTCCGGACCGGAAATGTCGATGGGAATGTCTTCACCGCGGGCGGTGAAGATCGAGTCGTTCAGCGCGGCGTAGCGGGTGGATTCGCTCATCCAGCCGTGGTCGAGGTGTTCGGGCATCAGCGTGGGCAGGATGCCGATCATGACGATGTGGGCGCCGCCCGCCGCGCCCGCCCTGGCCTGCGCGTCGTTCAGGCTGGCCCGCACCTCGGCCTCGAGATCGAGCCCGGAGTGCCCGGGCAGCGCGTGTGGCGGGACGTTGAATTCGATGTTGTAGGCGCCTAATTCGGTCTGATAGGCCGGGTCACCGATGGCGTCCAGCACGTGACGATTGGACATCGCCGGCTGGTAGTCGGCGTCGACGAGGTTGCACTCGATCTCCATGCCCGTGAGCGGTTGCTCGGACTCGAAGCATGACCGGGCGAGCATCGTCTCGAAGACATCCACGCACAGCTGTACCTTGCGCCGGTATTCCCGCCGTTGTGCGCTGTCGTACGTGGTGCGCTTGACCTCTTCGCCCACACCGCAGATGCAACAGGGTTACCGCGCGTAACGCAAGCTCCCACGAGTCGCGGTTCCCGTCTCGTTCGTCCGGCGGGTAGACCATGATGGTCTTCGACGCAACAGTGTTCCGGGGTGAAGGAGAGCAGTTGGCCGAGTTCGCCGAGTTCGTCGCCGCCATCGACCAGGGCACCACCAGCACTCGCTGCATGATCTTCGATCACGACGGTGCCGAGGTGGCTCGCCATCAACTCGAGCACGAGCAGATCCTGCCCCGCGCCGGCTGGGTGGAGCACGACCCGGTGGAGATCTGGGAACGCACCTCCTCGGTGCTGACGTCGGTGTTGAACCGGGCCAACCTCAGTACCAAAAACATTGCGGCGCTGGGCATCACGAATCAGCGCGAGACGACGCTGGTGTGGAACCGCAAGACCGGACGGCCCTATTACAACGCGATCGTCTGGCAGGACACCCGCACCGACCGCATTGCCTCGGCGGTCGAACGCGACGGTCGCGGCGACGTGATTCGCCGCAAGGCGGGCCTGCCCCCGGCCACCTATTTCTCCGGCGGCAAGCTGCAATGGATTCTGGACAACGTCGACGGGGTGCGTGAGGCCGCCGAGAGCGGCGACGCGCTGTTCGGCACCACCGACACCTGGGTGCTGTGGAACCTGACCGGGGGTCCGCGCGGCGGCGTGCACGCCACCGACGTGACCAACGCCAGCCGGACCATGCTGATGAACCTGGAGACGCTGGACTGGGACGACGAGTTGCTGTCGTTCTTCTCCGTGCCCCGTGCGATGTTGCCGAAGATCGGGCCGTCGTCGTCCCCGCAGCCCTATGGCGTGACGACCGAGACCGGGCCGGCCGGCGGTGAGGTGCCGATCGCCGGGATGCTCGGCGATCAGCACGCGGCGATGGTGGGCCAGGTGTGCCTGTCCGAAGGGGAAGCCAAAAACACCTACGGCACCGGGAATTTCCTGCTGCTCAACACCGGCGAGACGATCGTGCGGTCCGACAACGGCCTGCTGACCACCGTCTGCTATCAGTTCGGGGACGCCAAACCGGTGTACGCGCTCGAGGGTTCGATCGCGGTCACCGGGGCGGCCGTGCAGTGGCTGCGCGATCAGTTGGGCATCATCAGCGGAGCCGCCCAAAGCGAATCGCTGGCACGTCAGGTCGATGACAACGGCGGGGTCTATTTCGTACCCGCGTTTTCCGGATTGTTCGCGCCGTACTGGCGATCCGACGCGCGCGGCGCGATCGTCGGGCTGTCGCGGTTCAACACCAACGCGCATCTTGCGCGCGCCACCCTGGAGGCGATCTGTTACCAGAGTCGTGACGTGGTGGACGCCATGGCGGCGGATTCCGGTGTGCGCCTTGACGTTTTGAAGGTCGACGGGGGCATCACCGGCAACGACCTGTGCATGCAGATCCAGGCCGACGTGCTGGGGGTGGACGTGGTACGGCCGGTCGTCGCCGAGACCACCGCGCTGGGCGCTGCCTACGCGGCCGGCTTGGCGGTGGGGTTCTGGGCCGACCCGGCCGATCTGCGGGCCAACTGGCAAGAGGGCAGGCGGTGGGAGCCGGCGTGGAACGACGAGCAGCGCGCCGCCGGTTATGCGGGCTGGCGCAAAGCCGTGCAGCGGACCCTGGATTGGGTCTCCGTAACCTGAGGGGTCACGTGACGTGACCCGATCCAGGGCCCGCTCAGCGGCACTCAGTCTTCGCCGAGGATGCCGTAGATCTCACGCCGCGCATTGTTGAGGATCTCGACGATGCGCTGCTGCTGTTCGGCGGACGCGGTGTGGGCGGACTGCCCGACCGCGCCGAACAACTGGCCTACCGCCGCCCGCAGATTCAGGTGCCCCGGGTCGGCGCCTTCGGTGATCTCGTCCCACGGCGGGGTCTCGATCTTCTCCGCCGCCGTGCGGCCCTGCTCGGTC
>NZ_LZLU01000157.1:0-14121 GCF_001673415.1 Mycobacterium sp. 1165196.3
ATCGTTTCACTCTGCATCGTCGCGCGACGTCATGCCTGTTGCAGCCGGCTCTGCTTGTCGGCGGCGGCCAGGGCGTCGAACAGGGCGTCCAGGTCACCGTCGAGGACCTGATCGAGATTGTGCGACTTGAAGTTGATGCGGTGATCCGCGATCCGGTTCTCCGGGAAGTTGTAGGTGCGGATGCGCTCGCTGCGGTCCACCGTGCGGATCTGGCTGGCCCGGTCCGCCGAGGCATCGGCGAGCGCCTGCTCTTCGGCCAGGGCCTGCAGACGGGCGGCCAGCACCTGCAGGGCGCGGGCCTTGTTCTGCAGCTGCGAGCGCTCGTTCTGGCAGGTGACGACGATGCCGGTGGGCAGGTGCGTGATGCGCACCGCGGAGTCGGTGGTGTTGACGCCCTGGCCGCCCTTGCCCGACGAGCGGTAAACGTCGATGCGCAGGTCCGACTCGTCGATCTGCACCTCGCCGACTTCTTCGGGTTCGGGATACACCAGCACGCCGGCCGCCGAAGTGTGAACGCGGCCTTGGGATTCGGTCACCGGGACGCGTTGCACCCGGTGCACTCCGCCCTCGAATTTCATCCGGGACCAGACCCCGTCGGCGCTGTCGCCCTTGCTGGCGATGGCCAGCGTCGCGTCCTTGTAGCCGCCCAGATCCGAGGTGGTCTCATCCAGCACGGTGACGGTCCAGCCGTGCCGCTCGGCGTAGCGGATGTACATCCGCGCCAAGTCGGCGGCGAACAAGGCCGACTCTTCGCCGCCCTCACCGGATTTCACTTCGAGGACGATGTCGTCGGCGTCATGCGGGTCGCGCGGGGCCAGCATGTCGGTGAGCTGGGTGTCCAGCTCGGCCACCTGGGCTTCCAGATCCGTGACCTCGGCGGCGAAGGAGGCGTCGTCGGCGGCCAGCTCTCGCGCCGTCTCCAAGTCGTCGCGGGCGGCCGCCAACTTGCGGTAGGTGCCCACGATTGGGGCCAGCCGGGCGAACCGGCGTCCGGCCTTGCGCGCCTCGTCGGGATTGCTGTGCAATTCGGGGTCGGCCAGCCGGCGTTCGAGGTCGGCGTGCTCGGCCAGCAGCACGTCTATGGTCTGTACCGGTTTGGTCACTGCCTTACCTCCTGCCCCGTTTCGCCCGTCGTTGCCGCAAACGCAAACCGACGCCCGGCCCGTGCGAGGAGTCGCACAGTTCGGGCGTCGGTATCCGAGCTATTTGTCGGCAGCAGCTCCGGCGTTGCGCTTGCCGTAGCGCTTCTCGAAGCGGGCCACCCGGCCACCGCTGTCCAGGATCTTCTGCTTGCCGGTGTAGAAGGGGTGGCACTGCGAGCAGACCTCGACGACGATGCGGCCGCCGTCCTTGGTGCTGCGCGTCTGGAAGGTGTTGCCACAACCGCAGAGCACCGTGGTCTCCGCGTAGGCGGGGTGAATGTCAGCTTTCATGATTCCTCTTCGATCGTGTCGAGCGTGATTATGCCAGGTCAACCCCTGTCCTCCCAAAACACGGGGACGCCCCCTGGCATTCCCGGCCCGTGGGTGGCCGGCGCGAGACATAGACCACGACGATCGCACGCGGCGTGTCGGGTGCGTGGTTTACGTGTCGCGGCCGCCGGCGGACCGGGTTAGTCGTTGTCCATCCCGGGGGTCGTCTTGGACACCTGGACCAGGAACTCGTAGTTGTTCTTCGTCTTGCGCAGCTGCGACATCAGCAGGTCGATGGCCTGGTGTGAGTCCAGCCCCGACAGCACGCGGCGCAGCTTGTGCACGATGCCGAACTCGTCCGGCGAGAGCAGCAGCTCGTCCTTGCGCGTACCGGACGGGTTGACGTCGACCGCGGGGAAGACCCGCCGCTCGGAGATCTTGCGGTCCAGCTTCAGCTCGGCGTTACCGGTGCCCTTGAACTCCTCGAAGATGACCGTGTCACCGGTGGAGCCCGTCTCGACCATCGCGGTGGCGATGATGGTCAGCGATCCGCCTTCCTCGATGTTGCGGGCCGCACCCAGGAACCGCTTGGGCGGGTACAACGCGGTGGAGTCGACACCACCGGACAGGATCCGGCCCGACGCCGGCGACGCGTTGTTGTACGCGCGCCCGAGGCGGGTGATCGAGTCCAGCAGCACGACGACGTCCTTGCCCTGCTCGACCAGCCGCTTTGCCCGCTCGATCGCCAGCTCGGCGACCGAGGTGTGGTCGGACGGCGGCCGGTCGAAGGTCGACGCGATGACCTCACCCTTGACCGAGCGGGTCATGTCGGTGACCTCCTCGGGACGCTCGTCGACGAGCACGACCATGAGGTGGCATTCCGGGTTGTTCTTGGTGATCGCGTTCGCGATGTCCTGCAGGATCGTGGTCTTACCGGCCTTGGGCGGCGACACGATCAGCGCGCGCTGGCCCTTGCCGATCGGCATGATCAGGTCGATGACCCGGGTGGTCAGCCGGTCGCTGGTGGTCTCCAGACGCAGGCGCTGGTTGGGGTACAACGGCGTCAGCTTGGAGAAGTCGGGACGCTTCTTGGCGTCCTCGACCGAGCCGCCGTTGACGCTGTCCAGTCGCACCAACGGGTTGAACTTCTGCCGCTGGTTGGGCTGTTCGCCTTCCTTGGGCACGCGGACCGCGCCGGTGACGGCGTCACCGCGACGAAGGCCGTTCTTGCGCACCATGTTCATCGACACGTAGACGTCGTGCGGGCCGGCCAGGTAGCCGGAGGTGCGCACGAAGGCGTAATTGTCGAGAACGTCAAGGATGCCGGCTACCGGCTGGACGACGTCGTCCTCGCGCAGTTCGGTGTCGCCACCCTCGCCGGATCGCTCGCCCCGGCGGCGGCGGTCGCGGAAGCGGCGTCCCCGCCGGCCCTGACGGCCCTCGCCGTCGTCGTCCTGTTGGTTGGAGCCGCCGCGGCCCTGCTGGCCGCCCGAGTTCTGATCCTGGTCGTTGCCGCCGCCGTCCTGGCCGCGGTCGTCGTTCTGGTTGTCGTTTTTGGGCTTCTGGCGCCGCTCGGCCTCACCGGTGGCTGCGCCGTCACGGCCGCCCGAGCCCTCGCGGTCGGCCTCGTCGTTGCCGCGGCCGGCCGAACCGGCCTCGCGGGAGGCGCCGCGTCGTTCGCGGCGGGGCGTCTCGGTGCTGGCGCCGTTCTGGTCGCCCTTGGCGGCCGGCGCTTCTGCGCTGTCGGTGCCGTTCTTGGCGTTGTCGTTGATGTCCGACTTGCCGCTGTCCTCAGCGGTCTTGGTGCCATTGGCCGGAACGCCATTGGCCTGTCCCCGGACTTCTTTGATCGCGGCGATCAGTTCGTTCTTACGCATGCCCGACGTCCCTTTGACGCCAACTTGATTGGCCAGCGCGCGCAGCTCGGGCAGCACCATCGTGGACAGTGCACCTCCCGAGACGGCGGGTTTCGCGTCTGGAGTGTCAGTCACGGCGTTCGACAGTTGATTGGCGTCAGTGTTTTCGCCAGCCGTGAACAGGTCCGTATCAGTCACGGATTTCCTTTCTTCCCCCGCTGATCAGGTCATACGGGGGGTTCGTTGCATTCAGGCAATTGCCGAGTGCGCCCAATCATCGACTCTGCAACGGTGATCGCCTGGATCGGCGGAGTAAACGGCGAACCTCGTCCACAAGAAGAATTGGTGTTGTCCTAGCGGCAAGGCAGTATGGATGCAGATGCAGATGCTGCGATTGCTGGACGGCTCCGAGGATAGCCCCCATCCCTGTCGGAAGCAAGCAAACCCTCCGGCCACCCTGTGGATCAACCGACGACGGTGACCCCCGGGCTCCAGCGAACAGGTTCGCCAGCCGTCATTTTGGTGATGGCAAATCCGTGTGTCGCCCCGTACTCCACCACTTCGGAGGGGAGCTCCGACGCCGTGGTCAGCGCAATCAGCGATGGTCCGGCCCCGGAGAGCGTCGTCGCAACGTTATGACGCCGCAGCAGCCGCAAATATTCCGCCGAGGCCGGCATGGCCGGTGCGCGCTGCGGCTGGTGCAACACGTCCTCGGTCGCCGCCATGAGCAGGTCGGGGCGCTCGGTCAGCGCCACCACCAGCAACGCCGCGCGACTAACGTTGAAGCGGGCGTCCTCGTGGCTGACCTGCGCGGGCAGCAGCACGCGGGTCTCCGCGGTGAGCGAGCGTTCCTCGGGAATCGCGGAGTACAGGTGGATATCGGGGTGCAGTCGCAGCGGCACCGCCGCGTACGCGGGGCGATCACCACCGCGGTCCACCCACGACACGACCGCACCGCCCAGGACGGCGGCCGCCGCGTTGTCGGGATGACCCTCGAACTCCGAGGACAGCTGGATCAGCTGGGTCTCGCTGAGGGGATTTGAATCCGCCTGTGCGACAAGGCCATTAGCGGCCGCCAGCCCGCCAACCACCGCGGCCGCGGACGAGCCGAGCCCGCGCGAATGCGGGATGGCGTTGCGGCAACGCACCAGAAGGCCCGGTGCGCGGACCCCGACGGCCCGCAGCCCACATTCCACGGCACGCACCACCAGGTGCTCCGGACCTACCGGCAGCTGACCCGCCCCCTCGCCCTCGACCAACACCACCAAGCCGGAATCGGTTGTTTCGACGGTGATTTCGTCATAGAGGCTCAACGCCAGGCCGATGCTGTCGAAGCCGGGACCGAGGTTGGCGCTGGACGCCGACACCACCGCGCTGGCCACCAGCCCCGCGGGCAGCATCGGGGTCATCAACAGCCCTTCGTTGCGAGCGCGCACATTTGTCAGGCCAGCCCCAGCTTTTCGACCACCAAGCCCGGATCCACCGGCAGCGGGGTCACGGTCGGCATGTCGCGCAGCGCGGTGTCGGGGTCCTTGAGGCCGTTGCCGGTCACCGTGCACACGACCGTCGACCCGCGGGCCACCCAACCGTCGTCGACGGCCTTGAGCAGTCCGGCGATGCTGGCCGCCGAGGCCGGTTCGACGAACACGCCTTCGGACTCGGCCACCAGGTGATAGGCGGCCAGGATCTCCTCGTCGGTCGCGGCCAGGAACCGGCCATTCGATTGCTGCTGCGCGTCAACGGCCGCCGTCCACGACGCGGGCGCGCCGATGCGGATGGCGGTCGCGATGGTCTCCGGGTTCTTTACCGGCGCGCCGTGCACCAGCGGGGCCGCACCGGCCGCCTGGGTGCCCAGCATGCGCGGCAACCTCTCGATCAGCCCTTCGTGGTGATACTCGGTGTATCCCTTCCAGTACGCGGTGATGTTGCCCGCGTTGCCGACCGGCAGGGCGTGCACGTCGGGCGCGGTTCCCAGCGCGTCGACGATCTCGAACGCCGCCGTCTTCTGGCCCTCGATGCGCACCGGGTTGACCGAGTTGACCAAGGCGATGGTCGGGAAGTCGGCGGCCATCTTGCGGGCCAACTCCAGACAATCGTCGAAGTTACCGTCGATCTGGATGATCTTGGCGCCGTGCATGACCGCCTGCGCGAGCTTGCCCATCGCGATTTTGCCCTGCGGTATCAGCACCGCGCAGGTGATGCCGGCGCGCGCCGCGTAGGCCGCCGCCGACGCCGAGGTGTTTCCGGTGGACGCGCACAGCACCGCCTGCTGGCCGCGCGCCAGCGCATCGGTGACCGCCATCGTCATGCCCCGGTCTTTGAACGAGCCGGTGGGATTGAGGCCTTCGACCTTGAGATGCACGCTGCAGCCGGTCTTTTCCGAGAGCCGACGCGCCGCGATCAGGGGGGTGCCACCCTCGAGCAGGGTGACCGGGGTCCAGTCGTCGCCCACGGGCAACCGGTCCCGGTAGGCCTCGATGAGACCCGGCCACGGTTTGTGGACGGCGGTGCGCGGGGCGCTCATAGGGTGGTCCCTTCCAGTCGCAGCACGCTGGTCACGCTCTGCACGACGTCCAAATCGGCCAGCGCCTCCACGGTTTCGGACAGCGCGGCATCGGTGGCGCTGTGGGTGACCACCACGATGCGGGCGCCCACCCGTCGTCCGTCCTCGTCCGCGACGCCTTCCTGACGAACTTCGGCGATGCTCACCTCGCGCTTGGCGAATTCGGCCGCGACCGAGGACAGCACGCCGGGCTTGTCGGCGACGTTCATGCTGACGTAGTAGCGCGTGGAGATGAAACCCATTGGTGCGATGGGCAGTTGGGCGTACTTGGATTCCTTCGGCCCGCGGCTGCCCAGCACCCGGTTGCGCGCGGCCATCACCATGTCACCGGCCACCGCGGACGCGGTCGGCGCGCCGCCGGCGCCCTGACCGTAGAACATCAGCCGGCCGGAGGCCTTCGCCTCGACCACCACCGCGTTGAACGCGCCGTTGACCGTGGCCAGCGGGTGTGACAGCGGCACCAGCGCCGGATAGACGCGCGCCGAAACCCGTTCTTGGCCATCGTCGGTCGTGATGCGCTCGCAGATGGACAGCAGCTTGATGGTGCAACCGAGGGCCCGGGCCGACTCGAAGTCGGCCGGGGTGACCTTGGTGATGCCCTCGCGGTGGACGTCGTCGGCGGTCACCCGGGTGTGGAAGGCGATGGACGCCAGGATCGCGGCCTTGGCCGCCGCGTCGTAGCCCTCGACGTCGGCGGTGGGGTCGGCCTCGGCGTAGCCCAGCGCGCTGGCTTCGGCCAGCGCCGTGTCGTAGTCGGCGCCGGTGCTGTCCATCGCGGACAAGATGTAGTTAGTGGTGCCGTTGACGATGCCGGCCACCCGCAGCACCGTGTCGCCGGCCAGCGACTGTGTGAGCGGGCGGATGACCGGAATGGCGCCCGCGACGGCCGCCTCGAAATACAGGTCAACGTGCGCGCTTTCGGCGGCCTGTGCCAGCTCGCCGGTGGAGGTGGCCAGCAGCGCCTTGTTCGCGGTGACGACCGACTTACCGTGCTCGAGGGCGCACAGGATGGCCTTGCGGGCCGGTTCCACCGGCCCCATCAGTTCCACGACGATGTCGACGTCGTCGCGCGCGGCGAGCTCTTCGATGTCGTCGGTGAGCAGTTCGACCGGGACACCGCGGTCATCGGCGACGCGGCGCACTCCGATGCCGCGCAACACCAGGGGTGCGCCGACACGGGCGGCAAGGTCATCGGCGCTGTCCTCGATTATTCGGACAACTTCGCTGCCGACGTTGCCCAACCCGAGTACCGCTACACCGACCGGCTTTTCGTCACGGGGCACAGTTTCACCTCACTTCCAGACTTAGGAGATCGTCGACCGTCTCGCGCCGCAAGATCAGACGCGCGCGGCCGTCGCGCACCGCGACGACGGCGGGGCGGCAGATCATGTTGTAACGGCTCGACAATGAATAGCAGTAGGCGCCGGTAGCGGCCACCCCGAGCAGGTCGCCGGGCCGCAGATCGCCGGGAACCCAGGTGTCGCGCACCACGATATCGCCGCTCTCGCAATGCTTTCCGACGACACGAGCCAACTCCGCCGGCGCATCGCTGAGCCGCGAGACCAGCCGGGCGTCGTACTGCGCGTCATACAGGGCGGTGCGGATGTTGTCGCTCATACCGCCGTCGACGCTGACGTAGCGCCGGTGTGCGGTGGCGCTGACGTCGACGTCCTTGACGGTGCCCACCTCGTAGAGCGTGATGGTGCCCGGCCCAGCGATCGCGCGCCCGGGCTCGACCACCAGCCGCGGGGTCGGCAGTCCGACGGCCGCCGACTCGTTGCGCACAATCGCGCTCAGCTTGGCGGCCAGCTCACCCATCGGCGGCGGATCGTCGGCGGCGAGGTAGGAAATGCCAAGCCCGCCACCGAGGTCCACGGCGGAGATCTGCGCCGTCTTGTCGACACCGAACCGCTCCACGGCGTCGTGCAACAGGCCGATGACCCGGTGCGCGGCGATTTCGAAGCCGGCGACGTCGAAGATCTGCGAACCGATGTGACTGTGCAGACCCACCAGCCGCAGGTGCTGGGTCTCGAATACCTTGCCCACGGCGTCCAGGGCCGCACCGCTGGCCAACGACAGGCCGAACTTCTGGTCCTCGTGTGCGGTGGAGATGAACTCGTGGGTGTGCGCCTCGACGCCGACCGTGAGACGCACGAAGACGTCCTGGACGATGCCCGCCTCGGCCGCGATGGCATCGAGGCGTTCGATCTCGATCATCGAGTCCAAAACGACATGCCCGACACCGGCTTTGACCGCCGCCGTCAGTTCGGCGACGGATTTGTTGTTGCCGTGAAAGGTGATCCGCTCCGGTGGGAAGTTGGCGTGCAACGCGACGGCCAGTTCACCGCCGGTGCACACGTCGAGCGACAGCCCTTCTTCGTCGATCCAGCGCGCGATCTCGCTGCACAGGAACGCCTTGGCGGCATAGTGCACGTTCGTGCCGCCACCGAAGGCGGTCGCGATCTCGCGACAGCGGGACCGAAAGTCTTCCTCGTCGACGACGAACAGCGGGGTGCCGTACTCCTGGGCCAGGTCGGTCACCGGGACTCCCGCGATGGCGGCGACTCCATCGTCATTGCGAACTGTGTTGCGCGGCCACACGTTCGGCGCCAGCAGCAGCAACTCCTCGGGGGATTGCGGCCGCAGCGGGCTTTCGGCGTGGCGGGCCTCTTCGGCGTGCCGAGGGCCGGCGGGGTGAACGTTCACATTCGCTCCGGAGCCGTGACGCCCAGTATCGCCAGGCCGTTGGCGATCACCTGGCGGGTCGCCTGGCACAGCGCCAGGCGTGCGGTGTGCAGGTCGCTCGGTTGCTCATCGCCCTGCGGCAAGACCCGGCAGGAGTCGTAGAACCGGTGGTAGTCGCCGGCGAGGTCTTCCAGGTACCGGCACACCCGGTGGGGTTCGCGCAAGGTGGCCGCCGTGTCGAGCACCCGCGGGAACTCGCCGATGGTGCGCAGCAGCGTCCCCTCCTTGTCGTGGCTGAGCAACTCGAGGTGGCCTTCAAAACCGGCGCCGCCGGGGATCAGGCCGAGTTCGGCCGCGTTGCGGGCCAGCGCCGAGAGTCGGGCATGCGCGTATTGCACGTAATAGACCGGGTTTTCATTCGACGCCGACGACCACAGCGCGAGGTCGATGTCGATCGGGGTGTCCACCGAGGAGCGAATCAGGCTGTAGCGCGCCGCATCGACGCCGATCGCCTCCACCAGGTCGTCCAGCGTGATCACCGTTCCGGCCCGCTTGCTCATCCGGACCGGCTGGCCGTCACGGACCAGGTTGACCATCTGCCCGATGAGCACCTCGACGGCGGCCGGGTCGTCGCCGAACGCCGCCGCCACGGCCTTGAGCCGGGCGATGTATCCGTGGTGGTCGGCCCCCAGCATGTAGATGGCCAGGTCGAAGCCGCGCTGGCGCTTGTCCAGGTAGTAGGCGATGTCACCGGCGATGTAGGCGGGCTTGCCGTCGCTCTTGATGACGACGCGGTCCTTGTCGTCACCAAAGGCGCTGGTGCGCAACCAGGTTGCGCCGTCCTTCTCGTAGATGTTGCCGGTCTCGCGCAGCCTGCCGATGGCTTGGTCGACCAGGCCCTTGGTATGCATCGAGTCTTCGTGGGTGTAGACGTCGAAGTCGGTGCCGAACTCGTGCAACGACTCCTTGATGTGGGTGAACATCAGGTCGACGCCGATCTCGCGGAAGGTCTCGCGCATCTCGTCGTCGGGCAGGCTCAGCGCGTCGGGCGCCTTCTGCAGCACCTGAGCGGCGATGTCGTTGATGTAGGCGCCCGCGTACCCGTCTTCGGGGGTGGGCTCGCCCTTGGCCGCGGCGATCAGCGAGCTGGCGAACCGGTCGATCTGCGCGCCATGGTCGTTGAAATAGTATTCGCGCACCACCGCGGCGCCCTGTGTGGACAACAGCCGCCCCAACGCGTCGCCGACGGCGGCCCAGCGGGTCCCGCCGATGTGGATCGGCCCGGTGGGGTTGGCCGAGACGAATTCCAGGTTGATGTTGCGTCCGGCCAGTGCGTCGGAGTGGCCGTATCGGTCGCCGGCGTCGATGACGTTGGTGACGACGACGGCCTGCGCCGACGCCTCGAGGCGCAGGTTGATGAAGCCGGGTCCGGCCACCTCGGCCGAGGCGACGCCGTCGGCGGAGGCCAGCGCCTCGGCGAGCCATCCGGCCAGGTCGCGGGGGTTGGCACCGACCTTCTTGCCCAGCTGCAGCGCCAGGTTGCTGGCGTAATCGCCGTGCTCGGGATTGCGGGGACGTTCCACGGTGACCGTCGGCGGCAGCGCGGCAGCATCGAGCCCGCGCTCGGCCAACACCGCGGCGGCGGTGGTCTTGAGCAGCTCAGCCAGGTCAGCGGGGGTCACGAGCGTCCATCCTATTGGCTGGTGCGCCCCCACCCCGAATCCATTGCGGTGACGGGGCGGCCGCTTGGATGCGTTAGTCTGTCCGTGCTTGTTCGAAAGCCCCATGGCGCAACAGGTACGTGCGCCCCCGTAGCTCAGGGGATAGAGCGTCTGCCTCCGGAGCAGAAGGCCGCAGGTTCGAATCCTGCCGGGGGCACCAGGTCAGCCTATGTTTGTACAGTGGTTGGGCAACTTCCGGGCGATAGCCGCCTTTTGCAGGGGTGCGGCGTGATGCCGTCCATCGCAGCCGTGGTTTAGGTTGCTTTGAGGGGTAAGTCTCATTGCGATCTGGCTTTAGGGAAGGTTTGCGTGGATCGAGTTACGAAGGGCCTTCTGAAGACCTACGTGGACGGTGCAGGACTCGGGAGGCTTAGCGAGAGTCAGCAATTCGAGCGCTTCGTTGCGCATATTGCATTGTCCAAGATATATGGGGGCAGTTTCTCGGCCGATGACTTCTGCGTGGGCGATGGCGTGCAAGGCGTTGACGCGGTCGCACTCTCGGTGAACGGTAGCTTGGTAGAAGATTACGCAGAGCTTGAGGACGTTCTATCGGAAACCGACTCCATCCGAGCAGACTTAGTTTTCATTCAGGCCAAAACATCTGCGAAATTCGAACTCGGCGACTTCAGCGTTTTCGCGGATACCGCTGCTTCACTTGTTACGAGTGATCATTCCGATGTGCTACCGGAATTTTCTGAAATGGTCAACATGTTGTGGGAACACTCGGATCGTTTCGTCGAGAACCCAATAGTCCGACTTTATTACGTCACCACGGGCAAGTGGGAGTCTCCAGACCCTCTGTTGAAAAAGATTGCTCAAACCAAGAACTTCCTACTCGACTCTAACCTCATATCGCGTGCCGATTTCCACACCTGGGGTGCGCCAGAGGTACAAACGAACTGGAGGGCAATTGATCGAGGGCTACAAACGACAATCCTCTTCGAAAGTAAGACGACGCTCCCTGAAATGCCGCAGGTTGAGCAAGCCTTTCTGGGAATCCTCCCTGCAGATCAATTGCTCGAATTAATCACTGACGAGGAAGGCGAGATTCGCAAAGCATTATTCTATGACAACGTACGCGATTTCCAAGGCGACGTCGATGTAAACGCCGATATTCGGAGGACTTTAAGGTCCAGCGATCGAAAGCGCTTCTGTGTCCTAAACAATGGCGTAACGGTTGTCGCGAGGGCTCTCAAGACGACTGGTGACCGATTTACGCTTGAGGACTATCAGGTAGTGAATGGCTGCCAAACGAGCCATGTCCTGTACGCGGAGAGGGAGTTTTTAAAGGGCGTTCATGTGCCTTTCCGCTTAATTGTGACAGCTGACGATGAGGTGGCGAAGTCCATCACTACTGCCACAAATCAACAAACGCAGGTCAGTAAAGAAAACCTTCTCGCATTACTTGACGAACAGAAGGCGATCGAGCAGTACTTCAATGCCTACAGAGCGGATGAGGGTCACCGTATCTACTATGAGCGTAGGTCCAAGCAATGGGCAGGATCACAGCAAGTTCGCGGGGCTTGGCGAGTTATAACGCTTCGAAACCTTCTGCAGTCATTTGCGTCCATGTATCAAAAGGTACCCCACACGGCCGCTCGATATTACGGCGACCTTCGTGACCGCGCCAAAACTGAAGTATTTATCGGCGCGAACCACCCAGCGTACTTTTACTCGGCTGCGTATGCGTATTGCAAACTCGACCAGTTCTTCCGCAATGAACAAATCGATCGGAGGTTCAAGCCGGCGCGATACCACCTGCTTGCTGGCGTTCGTACTGCATTCACTGGATCGCAGCAGGCAGACAAGATCGAAAGGACGGAAGCAAAAGCTGAACGAGCACTTGCCTCGTTCAACAAATTTCTTTGGGATGACAAGAAATATTTAAGGGGACTCCTTGATGTTGGCGCGGTCGTCGACCGATTAGCGAACGGCGAAATTACCCGAGACTTCGGTCGAAACAGGGAGCAGACGGAGGCGTTGCTCGCCGAAGTTCTCAAAAGTGTAAAGCTCACCTAGTGGAGTGTCCCCACTGACCGCGTTGTGACCAGCGGCGTCAATGCGATTATGGTTCGGCGGGCAAAGCCAGTTTCGGTCCCGGTGTCGTACTCCCTTCCGTGGTGTCGAAAGCGCTCAAGACTTCGTGGTACCGCTTAAGCCTCGCTTCCGAACAATCACGGGTGCGCAAGCTACCCGCTGATCCGGCGGATCTTCCACGCTGGTAGAGACCGGCTCAGAGGTTCATCTGTTTCATCGAGCGCCGAGCCGAGAAGGCCATTGGAATCCCCATCGTGATTGAGCCTCGACGGAGTGATCTGGCGACAGAGGTGCGCGAGTCAACGTCGTCGCTAGCTGAGTGGAAGGCTAACAAGCTTTCTCGGCACTTCGGCATGCCTGCACATGCGGCATAAAACCACGCAGCGAAATCGACAACCCGTCATCGCTTATCCTCGGCACTGTCGCACGGTCCTCGGGTCGGCTTCAAGCCGGTCGGCGGGCCTTGAAGATAGTCAGCTCGAGCCGCGCAGCGCCACAGCTGCGCGCGGACCGTTGAATAGCAATCCGCGTGTGACCCGCATAAACTCACGCAGTTATGGGGCACGGTGCACTGCAAGTCTTCCCCGCCGAGCTAGCAGCTACCGCCAGCCAGTGGGAAGCGCTGACCTCCCAACTCGTGGGCGCGCCACCGGCGCCGGGGCAACCGTTTCAGGCCACCACGGCGGCCGTGAACGCCGTGAACGCGGCGATCGGTGTCACTGCAGCGGCCTTCACCGCGCGGACGCAGGAAACGGTCGGCGGGGTAACCACAGCTGTCGGCGGATACACCGCCCAAGAGGCCACATCGGCAGCCGACATAGCCGCTGTCACAGGGGTGACGGTGGTCTAGATGCCCGCGACCCTCTCGCAGATCGAGGCTTGGAGCACCGGGCACCTCATCGACGCGGCCGCCTACTGGACGCAAACCGCCGACCGCTGGGAAGACGCATTCCTGACGATGCGCAACCAGGCACAATCCATCACCTGGCACGGCGCCGGTGGCGACGCGTTACGGCAACGCACCGGAGCCGATCTATCCGTCGTCAGCGGCAAAGCCGACCTGCTACGGCAGGCAGCCGGAATAGCCCGTAACGGCGCCAGCGACATCAGCGCGGCCCAGCGGCGAGTCCTCTACGGCGTCGAAGACGCCCAGAACGCGGGATTCACTGTCGGAGAAGACTTATCGGTCACCGACACCCGCAGCACCAGCCCGGCAGAACGGGCCGCGCGCCAAGCTCAGGCCGAAGCATTCGCCGCTGACATCCGGTTGCGCGCCGAGCAACTTGAAGGGGCAGACGTCAAGGTCTCCAGTCAGCTCACAGCCGCTACTGCCGGTCTTAGCGGCGGTGGCTTTGCGCCAGGACCGGGCTCCAGCCACGGCACCCAGGCCGACAACCGCACCACGCCGGGGTCGAACCGCAACAACGGCGCGAAGTTAGTCGACTACTTCAAACAAGACGGCGGACCGCAGCCTCAGCCGCAGCCGCAACCCACGGGTCCGGAGGCCGGGGGGCCGCAGCCGGTGCAACAGCCCAGCTTCTTGGACCAGTACAAGCAGGAACTGACTTCGCCCGGACCGTCATCACAGCCACCCATAACCCCGATGCCCGCGTTTGGACCCCGCCCCGACCCTGGCCCCCAACCCAAACCAGGACCCATGCCTCCCGCGGTACCGGAACCAAGTTTCGGGCAGTGCGTGGGAGCGCAGGTGAAAGCCAACGTTGGTCAGGACATGATTAAGGACGGGTTCAAGGGAGCCGTCACCAAGGCAGGCATCGGTGCGGTGTTAGGCGCAGGGCTCACTCCTGAAGTCGGCGGAGCAGGGGCGATACCCGGCGCGGTACTGG
>NZ_LZLU01000158.1:0-31112 GCF_001673415.1 Mycobacterium sp. 1165196.3
CTGCACGAAATGCATTGCGGCCACTCGACACCCGTGCCCTATCTGCAGGCGTACTGGACATTCGGGTCGCGCGGCGAACCGCACGGCGTGACCGGCACGCGGGACCCTGGGTTGCGCGGTAGGGCCCGCCGCGAGTCGGCGTTGTTGCGATGGGGATTCACGGCGAAGCCGTTCTGAGGTGCTGTGGCGCCGATGGTGCTCGCCGCGCGACGGCGGCGGATCAGAGGCCTTGAGTGCGGACCCGGCTCGGGCTGCGGCGACTGGACACCGAGGGTGGCGGCGCGGTGGTCAAGCGCAAGGCCAGCACGATGGATTCTTCGGGAGCGGTCGCGGTGAGGCGCACGAAATCGTCTTGTAATCGTGCCAATTCGCCGGCGAAACCGGCCGACAACTCGTGCAGATCGGCAGCATTTCGCGCGTGCAGGAAGACCGGTGACAACGGCCGGACGGCGAGGCCTTCCCGCTGGGCAACGATCCATACCGCCTCGACGGCCGACCCGCCGCGGACGTAGTCACCAAGGCGACTTCCGGTCACGGTCAGCACCGCCAGCGCCGAGCTGCCGAGGACTTCGTCGCGCATGCCGTCGCCCAAGGCGCTGCCGGCGTTCCATTCGGCAAGGTAAGCCATGACGTCGGGGCGGCGCACGATATCCATCAGCGCCAGGTCGCTGGCTTCGAGTTCGAGGGAGCGTACGTCGATACCGGTGTCGGGGTCGGGATCCCCAGGCCAGCGCAGCTCCGAGACCATCTCGGTGTGCAGTTGCCGCGTCAGGTACCGGATGCGGTCGGCCGCACCGAAAATCGTTGCGGCCCGCGCCAGGTCGTCTCGCTCGGTGAGTAGGTGCAGACGCGCGCCCTCGCCCTCGGCGGTGACGGTGAGCAATTTGGCCGTCTGATCGTCGAGCGGTTGTGGGATTCCGCGATGACGGTTGGTCTCGCGCGCGAGCATCGGTTCGTACAGATCGGCCAGGGCGGGGTCGTTACCGTTTCCGAAGTGCATCGTGGCCCGTACCGGAGACCCGGCTGCGTCTTCGGAAACGCTCACCGGTCCGAGCATCCCACGGGCGGCGGCGGCGATCCTGACGTTGTACAACGCGGCCCCCACCGCGACAGCGCTGCCGCGGAAGCCCACGTCCATCGTCGAAGTATGTTCCGGGGCAACGCTTATGGTGAGGCTAGTCGGTTGCGCGTCGATGCACCACGGCTGGCTGTTTCCCCCCGAGGGGGCGCGCATCGCGGCGGCGACAATCGTGTCGTCGAATGCGGATGCGGCCGGGTCGCTTCCCGGTTCGGTGTCTCGCGCGGGGTGAAGCTGGGCCGTCTCGACTTCGTCGAGTTCGTCGAGCGCCGCGCCGGTGTCGATGCGGCACCGGCCGGATCTCAGGTTCTCACCCAATCCGATTCTGCGCACAGCCTCGGCCATCGCCGCAGCGCCGACGATGACATCGGATGCCAACTGCGGCCACGTCGACAGCGATCGGTCGATCTCGATGAGCGACGCGGCGGTGCGGGGCGAGATGTGCTCGGCTTCGTCGTAACGCAGCATGTGCGGGAGCTTCTCGCGGGTGCTCATGCCCGCCACTTGCTCGATATCGAGCTGATCCAGCAGCCCGTGCATGACCGGGCGCCCAGGGTTTTGATCGAAGCGTTCGACGTCGACCCGCCCCCGGTCGCTGGTCGCCATCAACACGGGGATTCGCCTGTCACGGGCCGCCATCCGCAGGGCGATCTTCATGTCGAGCGAATCGCACTCCTCGATGACGATGTCCAGTCCGTCCAGAAAGGCATCGATGGTGTCCGCGGTGATCCCGGCATCGAACACGTCCACCGCCAGGTAGGGATCGAGCTCGGCGATCCTGCGCGCCGCGACCTGAGCTTTGTTCAATCCGAGGTCGAATACGGTGGCCGGCACCCGATTCAGATTCGACAGTTCCAAGTGATCGAAATCCGCCAGCCGCAGGCGGCCACACAAGCCCTGAACCGCCAAGGTATGCGCGATGACATGGCCGACGCTCAGACCGGCGACGCCGATCGTCAGTGAGCTGAGTTTGGTCTGTTCCGCCGCGGTGATGTTGTTTCTGTTGCGATCAAGTCGTAGCGCCCGAAACCCGCGCGGCCCCAGCACCGCAACGGCGGCGCGCCGCCACGGGTAGTGCGCCCACCGGGCCCCTTCGTCGAGCAGCGTCGAATCCGGCGGTGGGCGCAGGCCGCGCAGATTGGCCAGTTGCGCGTCGAGCCGGTCGACGATCTCGACGGTGGGATCGGCTCGCAGCCGCTCCAGTATCAGACGGTCGCCGGGTTCATCGATGTCGAGAATCTGCGCGCTGTACGCGGTTACCGTGCGCTCGTCCATGGTGTTTCGTGTATAGCACCTGACCGGCGCGTCGGCCGCGGTAACGCGGCGTTTGGCCGCTCGTCAAGCGGTCACGCCCTCGTCCCGCGACTCCGTGTCCTTGAGGAACTGCCCGCGCCGAATCAGGCTCGTGACCGCGGCGTCCCAGCGTCGCAGCTGTGGCTCGCTGAAGAACGACTCACCCAGATAGAGCTCGATATAGGGATGCAGAATGATCGCGCCGATGCGCAGGATGAGCGGATTGAGCGCCCCCCAGTCGGGATCGAGGTCTCCTCGCAGCTTGCCCTGCTGCCCGAATTGTTCGCCCTGGCCCGCGCTGATACCCACCAGCCCGGTGAAGATGACCGAACCCAGTGCGCCGCCCTCGGCGAGCGCACGCCCGAGATAGGTCATCACATCGGGACGTTCGACCATCAGTGCGGTCAGCCGGCGCCCCGCCTCGTTGAGGCTGTCGGCGGCCGGCTCGGACGGCGTATCGGCTGCCAATGCCTCGCTCACCGTCTGCAGGACGTACTGATCGACGGCGGCGCTCAGCGCGGCCTTGGTGCGAAAGTGGTGCTGTATCAGCCCAATCGACACGTCCGCGGTTTCGGCGACCGCGCGCAGCGTGGTGGCGGCGATGCCGCGAACGGCAAAGCAGCTCAGCGCGGCGTCGCGAATGCGCTCCTTGAGCGACGGCTCCGCTGGCGGGGGCGGGTCATAAGGAAACAGCCGGGTGGGTCCCACGGCCGGACAATACACCCGTATCGCATCCCGGTACGAAGGTATCGGACCACCATATCCGCGCATCGTCACCGCGCCTGCGTTCCGCCCGACCATGGGCGCGGCCACCCGCCTGCCCTCGTCGACGAACGGCGTTCCCGCGCACGAGGTCCCGCGACCCTACTGCGACCGCCGCTCGAGGTAGCGAACCATCTGTTCCCAGTACACCAGCGTCAACGTCATCTGCAGGGCCACGGCGATCAGCGCCAGTCGCAGCCGACGCCGGCGTGCGGCCAGCACCGCGCCCACCGCGGCCGCCGACGACGCCACGCTGACCACCATCGCCGCGTCGCGGGGCCGGCGGGTGATCCACAGCTCCTCGCCCAGCATCGCCCGCGTCGACCAGGCGTGCTGTTGCGCCGGCTTGCCGAACACCACCGGATTCACCGCCAGCCACAACGCAATCCAGGCCGCATGGCGCCATCGTCGCGTCCATATCGGGACCAGGATCAGCGGCGTGCTCGCCCACCGGGTCCATGCGCTCAGCGGATGGCAGTGCCGCGCGAACACCGCACGCCGCACGCGCGCAACCGGATACACCGGCGCTATCGCTTGGAATGTTCGGCCGGAACTACCACCGGGGCGCCGGCGCCCGGCGCGGATGCGGCGGGCAACGGGGTGCGCGGAATTCCCGGCGTGCCCAGCTCCCCGGCCAGCCAGGGCAGCGAGGCCGCGAACACCCGGTCCGCGAACGGCCAGTCGTGCTTGCCGGGCTGCGGAACCACCGCACAGTCGATTCCGTTGGAGCGGCCGATCGCGCACAGCGAATAGGCGGCCGCCGTCTGATTGCCGGGATTGGCGGCCGCCTCGCGTCCGGCGAGACGGATGGCGCCGCTGTCGGCCAGCTGCAGGTCGCGGCGCGGCGGCGGGCCGTCGGACGAGATCGCGAACCAGCCGGCCACGTCGCGGTATGGCCCATGCCGGGTGATCACCGTGGTCGGGTCGAAAGCCGCCCAGGCGTCGGCGTTTCCGCCGAACAGCCTGGCGATGGTCTGGGCCTTGCTGCCGGCGTTGGGGAAGAAGTCACCGGCGACGTCGACGAACGCGCTGAACAGCTCGGGGTGCATGACGGTCAGGTCGACGGCGCAGGTGCCGCCCATCGACCAGCCCGCGACGCCCCAGTTGGACCGGTGCTGGCTGACCCCGAAGGTCGAAATCATGAACGGCACAACGTCTTTCGTCAGGTGATCGGCGGCGTTGCCCCGAACCCCGTTGACGCATTCGGTGTCGTTGTTGAACGCGCCGCCGGAATCGACGAACACCAGCACCGGCGCCTTACCGTCGTGTGCGGCCGCGAAGTCGTCGATCGTCTTGACCGCGTTGCCCGCCCTGGTCCAGTCGGCGGGTGTGTTGAATTGCCCGCCGATCATCATCACCGCCGGCAACGCCGGCGGCGGGGTGGTCGCGAACCATTCGGGCGGCAGGTAGACCAGCTCGCCGCGGTGTTTGAAGTGCGACCCGTCGGACGGGATCGCCACCGGCACCACGGTGCCGTGCGGCGGCCGGATTCGGCTGGCGGCCATCGCGGTAACGGTGGCCTGATCGGTCTGATCGGGCAGCGGCCCCGAGGTCAGCTGGCTCCACGCCGACTGCACGGTGGGGAAGTAGCCGACCCACAGGTTGAGCACCAGCGCCGCGCTGAGCACGCACAACGGTACGGCCAGCACCGCGGCGCCGCGCCGCCAGCGGCGCGCGGTGCGCCAGCCCAGCACCAGCACGGCCGCCGCCATGCCGGTCAGGGCGATCCACAGCCACAGCGCCGCCGGTGCGGGGTCGTCGGAGAGCCCGCGGTCGACGATGTACCAGTGCGTCAGGTAGGCGGCGAACCCGCCGGCCAGCGCGGCGGCCGGCAGCCACACGGTGCGCCAGCGGCGCGACCGCCAGCCGACCGCCAGGAGCAGCACAATCGCGGCGAGCACCTGGATCGTCGCCGGCACCCAGCCATGCATCAGCGAGGTGTGGCTACTTGCCAGGACCTGCGCCGCGGCGCTGTCCGTCGGGGCTGTCACGTGAGTCATTGTGATCTAAAGTTAATCGGCCTGGAACAAATTCACCGAATGTTCGCGCTGGGCTCTACGGACGTTCGGGGCCGCCGCTAATGCGGCTTGGCCAGCGGAAATGGCAAGGTCTCCCGGATGCTGCGGCCCGTTATGAGCATGACGAGCCGATCGATGCCCATCCCGAGTCCGCCGGTGGGCGGCATCGCGTACTCCATCGCCTGCAGGAAGTCTTCGTCGAGCTCCATCGCCTCGGGATCCCCGCCGGCAGCTAACAACGACTGCTCCTGCAGGCGGCGGCGCTGTTCCACCGGGTCGGTGAGCTCGCTGTAGGCGGTGGCCAGCTCGACCCCCCAGGCCACCAGGTCCCACCGCTCGGCCACGCCCGGTTCGCTGCGGTGCGGCCGGGTCAGCGGCGACACCGACGTCGGGAAGTCGATATAGAACGTCGGCTCCTCGGTCCGGTCCTCGACCAGATGCTCGTACAGCTCCAGCACCACCGCGCCGGCATCCCAGTGCGCCCGATAGGGGATGTGCGCGGCGTCGGACAGCTTGCGCAGGGTGGACAGCGACGTGGCGGGGTCGACGTGCTCGCCGAGCGCTTCGGACACCGCGTCATAGACGGTCTTGACCCGCCACACCCCGGAGATGTCGACGGGCTCGAGCCGGCCGTCGCCCCCGTCGGCGCGGGGTCGCAGCACCACCTGCTCGCCGTGCGCGGCCTCGGCGGCGTTCTGGATGAGCTCGCGGCAGCCGTCGATCCACACCGTGTAGTCGGCGTGGGCCTGGTAGGCCTCCAGCAGGGTGAACTCCGGGTTGTGGCTGAAGTCGACGCCCTCGTTGCGGAAGGCGCGGCCCAATTCGAAGACACGCTCCACGCCGCCGACGCACAACCGCTTCAGGTAGAGCTCGGGGGCGATGCGCAGGAACAGGTCCAGGTCGTAGGTGTTGATGTGCGTGACGAAGGGCCGCGCGGTCGCTCCACCGTGGATCTGCTGCAGGATCGGGGTCTCGACCTCGATGAAATCCTTGGCGAACAGCGTCTGCCGGACCGAACGCAACACGTCGCTGCGGGCCTTGATCAGCTCGCGCGAATCGGGATTGACGGCCAGGTCGACGTAGCGGGTCCGCACCCGCGCCTCCGGGTCGGTCAGCCCCTTCCACTTGTTCGGCAGGGGCCGCAGGCACTTGCCGATCATCCGCCAGTCGGTGACGATCAGCGAGCGGCTTCCCTTCTTGGAAAAGCCCATCTGCCCGGACACCTCGACCAGATCGCCCAGGTCGATGGCCGCGGTGAAGTCCGCGGTCCGCCCCCGCTGCAGCTGCGAATTGTCCAGCAGCACTTGCATTTCCCCCGACCAGTCGCGCAGGTCGGCGAACAGCACGCCGCCGTAGTCGCGGATCCGCAGGATCCGTCCCGCCACCGTCACACTTTCCTGGTCGTCGGCGACCAGGGCCCGGGCGATGGTGTGGGTGGGCGGGGTCCCTACCGGGTAAGCGTCAACGCCGTTGTGCTTCAGGGCTTTCAGCTTGGCCAGGCGCACTCGAACTTGTTCGGGCAGCCGTGACCTGGACTCCTCCTCGTCGGCGGACTCCCGGCGTTCCCGCAGCCCGCTGACGTCCGGGGCGCTGCCGTCGTGATGCAGCAGCCCGGACTCCGCCAACCGTGGCGGGACGGCGGGGTAGTGGCCGGTGTGCGTCTTGCGCCGCCCGAACGGCAACACCAAAAAGCCCTCGGCGAGTGCCGAAGCGACGCCGACCCGCGGGATCAGCCGGGCGTCCTCGTAGCAGGCGTAACGCGGCACCCAATCGGGTTGGTACTTCATGTTCGAGCGGTACAGGGTTTCCAGCTGCCACCACCGCGAGAAGAACAGCAACAGTCCTCGCCACAGCCGGGCGACCGGACCCGCGCCGAGCTGGGCGCCCTGTTCGAACGCCGAGCGGAACATCGCGAAGTTCAGCGAGATGCGAGTGATGCCAAGGGTTTCGCCATTGAGCGCCAGCTCGCTGACCATCAGCTCGATGGTGCCGTTGGGGGACTGCGGCGACCGGCGCATCAGGTCCAGGGAGACACCGGTGGTCCCCCAAGGAACCAGCGACAGCATCGCGACGACGCTGCCGTCGCGGTCCAGCGCCTCGACCAGCAGGCAGTCCCCGTCGGCGGGGTCGCCGAGTCGGCCCAGCGCCATCGAGAAGCCGCGCTCGGTCTGGGTGTCGCGCCAGGCGTCGGCGCGGGCGATGGTGTCGGCCATCGCCTCGGCGCTGATGTCGCGGTGGCGCCGGATCCGCACGGTCAGGCCAGCCCGACGGGCCCGGGTCACGGCCTGGCGGACGCCGCGCATGTCGGGGCCGGACAGCTTGAAATCGGCGGTCCGCAGGATGGCTTCGTCGCCGAGCTCGAGCGCGTTCAGACCGCCTTCGCGGTAGGCCCGCGCGCCCTGGGTGCTGGCGCCCATCACCCCGGGCGCCCAGCCGTAGGTCTGGCACAACCCCAGCCAGGCGTCCACGGCCTGCGGCCACGCCCGCGGATCGCCGATCGGGTCACCGCTGGCCAGGCAGACGCCGATCTCGACGCGATACGTGACCGCGGCGCGTCCGCTTTGGGCGAAGACCACCGACTTGTCGCGGCGGGTGGCGAAGTAGCCCAGGGAGTCGTTCTTGCCGTACAGCTCGAGCAGGCCGCGGATGGCCGATTCGTCCTCGCCGGTCAGCGCGTTCTCCGCGCGCTGGGACTGAAAGAGCACGATCGTCGCCAAGATCAGCGCCAGCGCGCCGAACAACCCGAAGATCGCGTTCAGGAAGACGTGCGGCCGGCCGGTGAACAGGTCGGGATCGGCGAGCGCGAATCCGACCACCCGGTTGGCCACGTACGGCAGCCGGTCCTGGCGGGCCAGCGTTCCCGGGAACAACTCGACCAGGCCCCAGGACACCAGGATGCCCACCACGTCGCCGGCGATGAGCACCGCGGCCGCCTTGACCAGCGCACCCTTGCGGACCTTGGCCCAGAACTCCCGGTAGGCCAGCACCAGCAGGACGATCGCCACGATGTGGACGGCGAAGCCGAGGTTCTCGCCGAAGATCTCCGCGGCGGTGTTGTCGCCCGCGGCGATGTCGGCGGCGTTCAGCGCGGCGGCCAGGATCATGTTGGCCAGCAACAGCAGCCAGGCGATGCGCTTGCGCGCGGTCAGGGCCGCGGCCAGCAGCGCCAGGATGAACGACCACGCGATGCTGGTGTCCGGGAAGTTGAACAGGTAGTCGTTGATGAACTCGCGCGGGACCTTGATCAGGTACCGGATCAGCGGGGACACGCTGCCGAGCAGCGACACGGTCGCGATGACGCCCACGGTCCATCCGGCCGCCGCCGGCACCCAGCGGTACCGCGAGTTCGACCGGCCGCGCGGCCCCGAACGCAGGCCTGAACGAGGGCCCGAACCGGGCCTCGAACTAGGAGATGCGAGTGTCACAGACCGCGAGGATATGCCCTCAATCCGTGAAAAGCTTGTCGAAGCGCTGAGACTGGCGGCCGCCAGTTTGGGCGTGGTTTCGGGCCGGCCGCCGGCCCATTGCGGCGCGGTCGACCGGCCGAAGTGCTAAAAGCCACCTCAAGGCTGCTAAACTAGCGGCTGCGACCATCCCGGCGAATGCCAGGAACAGTTAAGTGGAGTCCCACTCCCACCGCGAGCCGATGAAATCCCGTTGCGGATCTTCGAAAGGTTCAGCGGTCCGGTCACAGGCATCGCGGATGCCTGTTCCGCGGGTGACGCGGGCGGCTCGAGCAGTTTCCAGCCGCGATCGGTCGGCATTGGGCCCTGCTTGTGCAGGGCTTTTTTGCTAGTGGTGTGGTGTCTCCGCCGCTGATTCCCGGACCGACCCAGGCGGTCGTCACCGCAGGACCTACAGAAGCCCAACAAGGGAGGCCCCATCAGCACTGAGACCCGCGTCAACGAGCGCATTCGCGTACCTGAAGTCCGATTGATCGGCCCAGGGGGAGAGCAGGTAGGCATAGTGCGCATCGAAGACGCACTGCGCGTCGCTGCGGACGCCGATCTTGACCTTGTCGAAGTTGCCCCGAACGCCAGACCGCCGGTCTGCAAGATCATGGACTACGGCAAGTTCAAATACGAAGCGGCGCAAAAGGCGCGCGAATCCCGCCGGAACCAGCAGCAGACCGTCGTCAAAGAACAGAAGCTGCGACCCAAGATCGACGATCACGACTACGAGACCAAAAAGGGTCACGTCATCCGCTTCCTGGAGGCGGGGTCGAAGGTGAAGGTCACCATCATGTTCCGCGGACGTGAGCAGTCGCGGCCCGAGCTGGGCTATCGGCTGCTTCAGCGCCTGGGAGCGGACGTCGCCGAATACGGCTTCGTCGAAACGTCCGCCAAGCAGGACGGCCGCAACATGACGATGGTGCTGGCACCGCACCGCGGCGCGAAGACTCGCGCCAAGGCGCGCCATCCGGAAGGACCGGGGGGCGGCGCGGCATCGGAGACCGATGCGGCCGCCGAAGCCGAACCTTCGTCGAACTGACCCAGCGCGAGACTTTTCAAGCGCCCGAGTGCCCGCACTCGAGCACTTCATAGAACAGAGGAAACATGCCCAAAGCCAAGACCCACAGCGGGGCGTCGAAGCGGTTCCGGCGCACCGGAACCGGCAAGATCGTTCGCCAGCAGACCAACCGCCGGCATCTGCTCGAGCACAAGCCGACCAAGCGGACCCGGCGGCTCGACGGCCGCACCACGGTGTCGGCCAACGACACCAAGCGCGTCAACAGCCTGCTGAACGGCTGACCACCGCGCCGGCCAGACCCGCAGCGCGAGCTGGCACGGCGACCCGACCAACCAATTGTGAACGAGAGTAGGAACATCCAATGGCACGCGTGAAGCGGGCGGTCAACGCCCACAAGAAGAGGCGCAGCATCCTGAAGGCCTCGAAGGGCTATCGCGGCCAGCGATCCCGGCTCTACCGCAAGGCCAAAGAGCAGCAGCTTCATTCGCTGAACTACGCCTACCGCGACCGTCGTGCGCGCAAGGGCGAGTTCCGCAAGTTGTGGATCTCGCGGATCAACGCGGCGGCGCGCGCCAACGACATCACCTACAACCGGCTGATCCAGGGCCTCAAGGCCGCCGGTGTGGAAGTGGACCGAAAGAACCTGTCCGACATCGCGATTGCCGACCCGGCCGCCTTCACGGCGCTGGTCGACATCGCGCGGGCGGCCCTGCCCGAGGATGTCAACGCTCCCTCGGATTCGGGAGAAGCGGCCTAACAAGCGCAGGTGCTGACCGAACGTTCGGCCAGGGTCGCCGCGGCGGTCAAGTTGCACCGCCACGTCGGCCGCCGGCGGGCGGGCCGATTCCTCGCCGAGGGCCCCAACCTCGTCGAGGCCGCCGCCCGCCGCGGCCTGGTCCGCGACGTCTTCGTCACCGAAGTCGCCCAGCAGCGGCATGAGTCGCTGCTGGCGACGTTGGCTTCCGCGGGTTGCCCGGTGCACCCGGTCAGCGAGCGCGCGGCGAAAGCGTTGTCCGACACCGTCACTCCGGCCGGCCTGGTCGCCGTGTGCGAAACGCCGGCGACCCGACTTTCCGACGTGCTGGCCGGGCCGCCCGCACTGGTCGCGGTCGCCGTCGAGATCAGCGAACCGGGCAACGCCGGCACCCTCATCCGCCTCGCCGACGCCCTGGGCGCGGCGGGCGTCATCCTGGGCGGCCACAGCGTCGACCCGTACAACGGCAAGTGCCTGCGCGCGTCGGCCGGCAGCATCTTCTCGGTCCCGGTCGTCGTCGCGCCGGACCCGCTCGCCGCGGTCGACGCGTTGCGCGCCGCGGGCCTGCAGCTGCTCGCCACCACCGTCGACGCCCAGACGCGGCTCGACGAGGCCGGCGAACTGCTCGGCGTGCCGACGGCGTGGCTGTTCGGCCCCGAATCACACGGTCTGCCAAGCGAAATCGCCGCGGCGGCCGACCACCGGCTGCGGATCCCGATGGCCGGTGGGGCGGAGAGCCTGAACGTGGCGTCCGCGGCGGCCATCTGCCTGTATCAGAGCGCGCGGGCGTTGAACCTGCCTACGCGGCCTTAGCGGCGCGTTTGGGCCGGCCCCGCCCGGCGCGCAGGCCGGCCAGCGACAGCGTCGTGTGCACCAGCGAACCGGCGCGTTCCATCAGCGCCCGGGCGGGCTGCAGCGCCGGGTCCAACGGCGACTTCGCCGACGGGGGGAAGTAATGCATCGGCAGCCCGCGCCGGTCGCGCGGCGGCGCCATGAACGGCGGGGCCTCCACCAGCGGCGCGTCGGTGGGCAGCCGCCCCTCGGCGCGGCGGTAGGCGGCCAGCGCGCGCGGGTGCAGCCGGATCTCGTCGGGCACCGCCAGGAAGGCCAATTCGACGAGCTTGCCGAACAGGCGCAGCAACACCTCGTCGCCCGGGGTCCAGTGCAGTCCGGCCTTCTCGCGCACCGCGGGCTCGAACAGCCCCGCCGCGATCCAGCGCTGGCCGGCGACCAGCGGCTTGAAGATCTGGTCCCAGATCGGTGTGGGCATCAGCACGAATTTCGGCTTGGGGATGCGGATCCGGAAGATGTCCAGCGTCGCTTGGTTGATCTCCAGCTCCTCGCGGCAAACCCGGTCCCAGTACTCCTGGAACTCCTCCCAGGTTTCGGGCACCGGCCGCATGCTCATGCCGTACATCCGGTACCACTGGACGTGCTCGGCGAACAACTGCCGCTTCTCGGCCTCGGTCAGGCCGCCGCAGAAGTACTCGGCCACCTTGACGATCAGCATGAAAAACGTGGCGTGCGCCCAGTAGAAGGTCTCCGGGTTCAGCGCGTGATAGCGCCGCCCGGCCGCGTCGGTGCCCTTGATGGTGTGGTGGTAGCTGGTGATCTGCCGGCCGGTCTGCGACGCCCGGTCGCCGTCGTAGACCACCCCCATGATCGGGTAGACCGACCGGGCCACCCGCTGCAGCGGCTCGCGCAGCAGGATCGAATGCTCCTCGACGGCCGCGCCGAGTTCGGGGTACATGTTCTGGATCGCCCCGATCCACACGCCCATCATTCCGGTGCGCAGGTCGCCAAAATACTTCCAGGTCAAAGAATCTGGTCCGAGCGGATCGGCGGGCGCAGTCCCGCCCGCATGCACAGTGCCAGTCATCGCGGCCTCCTGCTCCGGTTGGGCTCACGATAACTTTGACAACGGGCGTTGTCTACGATTTCGGCGAGGTGTCCGCCGGGTGTTATCGAGCTTGGACACCGGTGTGGCACCAGTGTGATCAGGCGGTTTGGTGCGACGTGTGACACATCGGGCGCGGCCGTCATTGCCTGCCTCGAAGAAAACCAAATAACCTGGCCGGGTGGAACTCGCGCGTCGCGATCTGGACCCGGGCGAGGCCGAAGAATCCCAGGCGCACTCGGCTCCGCCGCGCTCTCCACTGTCGGTGCACAGCGCGACTCAATGGCTGCACAGCCGCAACCGCAGCCCCGCGGCGGTCGCCTTCATCCGGCGCGCCCGCCGGCTGCTGCCCGGCGACCCCGAGTTCGGCGATCCGCTGTCCACGGCGGGCGAGGGTGGCCCGCGCGCCGCGGCGCGCGCTGCCGACCGGCTGCTGGGCGACCGCGACGCGGTGTCGCGCGAGGTCAGTCTCGGGGTGCTGCAGGTGTGGCAGGCGCTGACCGAAGGGGTGTCGCGCCGGCCGGCCAACCCGGAGGTGACGCTGGTCTTCACCGACCTGGTCGGCTTCTCGACGTGGTCCCTGCAAGCCGGCGACGACGCGGCGCTGGTGCTGCTGCGGCAGGTGGCGCGGGCCCTCGAGCCGCCCCTGCTCGACGCCGGCGGACACATCGTCAAACGGATGGGCGACGGCATCATGGCCGTGTTCGGTGATCCGACGGTCGCCGTGCGCGCCGTGCTGGCCGCCAAGGACGCGCTGAAATCGGTCGAGGTGGACGGCTATACGCCCAGGATGCGGGTCGGAATCCACACGGGACGCCCGCAGCGGTTGGCCGCCGACTGGCTCGGCGTCGATGTGAACATCGCCGCACGAGTTATGGAAAGGGCCACCAAGGGTGGAATCATGGTGTCGAGTTCAACGTTAGATCTCATACCGCAAAGCGAGTTGGACGCGTTGGGCGTCGAGGCCAAACGCACGAGGAAGCCGGTTTTCGGGCCGAAGCCCGCCGGCATTCCCGACGATTTGGCGATATATCGCCTCAAGACTCTTAAGGAGTTGTCAGGCCCTGATGACACAGCCGAGACAAAACCGCAGCCATAATGGATGCCAATGTTAGGGGGCATCGCGTCCCGGCTCGCCCGGGTCCAATTCACTGTGGGGTATGCGGCGGTGCTGCTCGCCATCAGCTGCGCCATCCTGGCGCTCGGCCCGCACGCGCATGACGTCATCGTTGCGCGCGCCAGCACCAACGTGCACAACCTGGCCCACGGCCACCTGGGCACGCTGCTGGGCAGCGCTCTGGTGGTCGACGCCGGCCCGCTCTACTTCTGGCTGCCCTTCCTGACCTGCCTGCTGGCGCTGGCCGAGCTGCATCTGCGCACCATCCGGCTGGTGGTGGCCTTCCTCGTCGGCCACATCGGCGCGACCCTGCTGGTGGCCGCCGCATTGGCCGCGTCGGTCGAGTTCGGCTGGCTGCCCGTGTCGATCACCCGGGCCAGCGACGTCGGCATGAGCTACGGCGCGCTGGCGGTGCTCGGCGCGATGACCGCGGTGATCCCGTCGCGCTGGCGGGCCGGCTGGGTCGGCTGGTGGGTGTCGGCGGGCATCGCCTCGGCGATCATCGGCGGCGACTTCACCGACGCCGGCCACACCGTCGCCGTGATCCTGGGCGTGCTGGTGTCCGCCCGGTTCAGGCAGCCGATCCACTGGACGCCCGCGCGCTACCTGATGCTGGCGGCGTCCGCGGGCTTCGGCTTCCTGATGCTGGCCCACCACTGGGGGACCATGGCGGCGACGCCGGTCTTCGGTGTCATCGGCGCGTTCGTCGCCTACAAGGTGACCAAGGTCGCCGGCGGTCGGGGCGTCGCCCCGCTGGAGGCCCCCGTGCTGGGCGAAGACACGCTGGGCGGGCCGCAGCCGGCCGTCGCCGGCTAAGCCACACCGCCGTCGGTGGCCCGCGGCGGCCACCCGCCGGCTCGACCGCCAAGCGCCCGGCGGGTGCCGCGCGCCGAATCACTATGATCAGCACTCGACCCGTGCCGCGCGGAAGCACATCGATGCGGGCAGCCCGTACAGCCTCGTCAGCAAGGAGAGTGTCGCCGCGTGGGTGATCAACCCGTCGATCTGTCGCCGCAAGCCCTGGCCGCAGCGGTCAGCGCCGCCCAGGAGGCCTTCGCGCGGGCCGGCGATCTCGACACGCTGGCGCGCGCCAAGACCGAGCACCTCGGTGACCGCGCACCCCTGGCGCTGGCGCGCCAGGCGCTCGGCGGCGTCCCCAAGGACGAGCGCGCCGATGCCGGCAAGCGGGTCAACGCCGCCCGGACCGAAGCCCAACGCGGCTACGACGAGCGGCTCGCGGTCCTGCGGGCAGAGCGCGACGCCGCGGTGCTGGTCGCCGAGGGCATCGACGTCACGTTGCCGTCGACCCGGCAGCCGCCCGGCGCCCGGCACCCGATCACGATCCTGGCCGAGCACATCGCCGACACCTTCATCGCGATGGGCTGGGAACTGGCGGAGGGCCCGGAGGTCGAGACCGAGCAGTTCAACTTCGACGCGCTGAACTTCCCGGCCGACCACCCCGCGCGCAGCGAACAGGACACCTTCTACATCGCGCCCGACGATTCCCGGCAGCTGTTGCGCACCCACACGTCGCCGGTGCAGGTGCGCACCCTGCTCGCCCGCGAGCTGCCCGTCTACATCGTCTCGATCGGCCGCACGTTCCGCACCGACGAGCTCGACGCCACCCACACCCCGGTGTTCCACCAGGTCGAGGGTCTGGCGGTGGACCGCGGCCTGACGATGGCGCACCTGCGGGGAACGCTGGATGCGTTCGCGCGCGCCGAGTTCGGCCCCGAGGCGCGCACCCGGATCCGGCCACACTTCTTCCCGTTCACCGAGCCGTCCGCCGAGGTCGACGTCTGGTTCGTCGGCAAGAAGGGCGGCCCCGGCTGGGTGGAGTGGGGCGGTTGCGGAATGGTGCATCCAAACGTGTTGCGCGCCGCCGGGATCGACCCGGGCGCGTACTCCGGCTTCGCGTTCGGCATGGGGCTGGAACGAACCCTGCAGTTCCGCAACGGGATTCCGGACATGCGCGACATGGTCGAGGGCGACGTGCGGTTCTCGCTTCCGTTCGGGGTGGGTGCCTGATGCGCGTTCCCTACAGCTGGCTACGTGAGATCGTGGCGGCCGGCGCGCCGGATTGGAACGTCGAGGCCGCCGAGCTGGAGCAGACGCTGGTGCGCATCGGCCACGAGGTCGAGGAGGTCGCCACCCTGGGACCGGTCGACGGCCCGCTGACCGTGGGCCGGGTCACCGACATCGAAGAGCTCACCGGTTTCAAGAAGCCGATCCGGTTCTGCCACGTCGACGTCGGTGAAAACAAGGACCGTGAGATTGTTTGCGGCGCAAGCAACTTCGTTGCTGGTGACCTCATCGTGGCGGCGCTGCCGGGCACCACGCTGCCCGGCGATTTCACCATCGCCGCCCGCAAGACCTACGGCCGCACCTCCGACGGAATGATCTGCTCGGCGGCCGAACTCGGGCTGGGCGCCGACCATTCCGGGATCCTGGTGCTGCCGCCGGGCACCGCCGACCCCGGCGCCGGCGCCGCCGCCGTGCTCGGCCTGGACGACGTGATCTTTCACCTGGCGATCACGCCCGACCGCGGCTACGGCCTGTCGTTGCGTGGGCTGGCCCGCGAGGTCGCCTGCGCCTACGACCTGGACTTCGTCGACCCCGCCGGCAGCCAGGTGATCAAGCCGCTGCCGGCCAACGGCGAGGCCTGGCCGCTGACCGTGCAGCCCGGCACCGGGGTTCGGCGGTTCGCGCTGCGCCCGGTCACCGGCATCGACCCGGCCGCCGTGTCGCCGTGGTGGCTGCAGCGCCGGCTGCTGTTGTCCGGCATCCGCGCGACGTCCCCGGCCGTCGACGTGACGAACTACGTGATGCTCGAGCTCGGTCACCCGATGCACGCCCACGATCGCAACCGCATCACCGGCGGCTTCGGCGTGCGATTCGCCCGGCCCGGCGAGACCGTGGTGACCCTCGACGACATCGAGCGCAAACTCGAACCGGCCGACGTGCTCATCGTCGATGACACGGCGACCACCGCGATCGGCGGCGTGATGGGCGCGGCGAGCACCGAGGTGCGCGCCGATTCGACCGACGTCCTGCTCGAGGCCGCGGTTTGGGACCCGGCCGCCGTGTCACGCACCCAGCGCCGGCTGCACCTGCCCAGCGAAGCCGCCCGCCGCTACGAGCGCGGGGTGGATCCGGCCATCTCGGTGGCCGCGCTGGACCGCTGCGCCACCCTGCTCGCCGACATCGCCGGCGGCGTGGTCGAGGAGGGTTTGACCGATTGGCGCGGCGACCCACCGCGGGACGACTGGTCGCTCCCGCCGATCGACATCGCCACCGACCTGCCGGATCGCCTCGCCGGGGTGGTTTATGCGCCGGGCACCACCGCCAGGCGGCTCGCCCAGATCGGCGCCGAGGTCGTGGCGAACGGCGACACGCTGACGGTGACGCCACCCAGCTGGCGTCCCGACCTGCTGCAGCCCGCCGATCTCGTCGAGGAGGTGCTGCGGCTGGAGGGGCTCGAGGTCATTCCGTCGGTGTTGCCGTCGGCGCCGGCCGGCCGCGGCCTGTCCGCCGTGCAGAAGCGCCGCCGCGCGATCGGCAGGTCGCTGGCCGAGTCCGGCTATGTGGAGATCCTGCCCACCCCGTTCTTGCCCGCCGGCGTGTTCGACCTGTGGGGCCTGCCGGCCGACGACCCGCGGCGCATCACGACTGACGTGCTCAACCCGCTGGAGGCCGACCGCCCGCACCTGGCCACCACGCTGCTGCCGGCGCTGCTGGAAGCGTTGGTGCGCAACGTCTCGCGCGGCCTGGTCGACGTCTCCCTCTATGCCCTCGCGCAGGTGGTCCAGCCGACGGCGGACACCCGCGCCGTGAACGTGATCCCCGTCGATCGCCGGCCCACCGACGCCGAGATCGCCGCGCTCGACGCGTCGTTGCCGCGGCAACCCGAGCACGTCGCCGCGGTGCTGAGCGGCCTGCGGGAACACCGCGGACCCTGGGGCCCGGGCCGGCGCGCCGAAGCCGCCGACGCGTTCGAGGCGGTGCGCATCATCGCCCGCGCCGGCGGAATCGACGTGCGATTGCGCGCGGCGCAATACCTGCCGTGGCATCCGGGGCGGTGCGCCGAGGTGCTCGTCGGGGACGTTGCGGTGGGGCACGCGGGTCAGCTGCATCCGGCGGTGATCGAGCGCTCCGGGCTGCCGAAGGGCACCTGCGCCCTCGAGCTCAACCTCGACGCGATTCCCATCCCGCTGACGCTGCCGGCGCCGCGGGTGTCGCCGTTCCCGGCCGTCTTCCAGGACCTCAGCCTGGTGGTGCCCGCGCAGGTGCCGGCCCAGGCGGTAGCCGACGCCGTCCGCGAAGGCGCTGGGGAGCTGCTCGAAGACCTGCAGCTGTTCGACGTGTTCACCGGCCCGCAGATCGGCGAGGACCGCAAATCGCTGACCTTCGCGCTGCGCTTCCGCGCGCCCGACCGCACCCTCACCGAGGACGACGCCACCGCGGCTCGCGACGCCGCGGTGCGCCGCGCCGCCGAGGCGGTCGGCGCGGAGCTACGGGCCTAGTGGAATGGATTTGCAAAGCACTGCATAACCATGCAGAATCGGCGGAATGGCCGACGGAATGAAGGTGGCGGTTGCCGGTGCCAGCGGCTACGCGGGCGGTGAAATCCTGCGCCTGCTGCTCGGGCACCCGGCCTACGCGAACGGACGCCTGACGATCGGCGCGGTGACCGCCGCCGCCAGCGCCGGCAGCACGCTCGGCGAGCACCACCCGCACCTGACCCCGCTGGCCCAGCGGGTGGTCGAGCCGACCGAGCTCGACGTGCTCGCCGGCCACGACGTGGTGTTCCTGGCCCTGCCGCACGGCCATTCGGCCGCGCTGGCCTCTCAGCTCGGGCCCGACACCCTGATCATCGACTGCGGCGCCGACTTCCGGCTCACCGACGCCGACGCGTGGGAGCGCTACTACGGGTCCGCGCACGCCGGCAGCTGGCCCTACGGTCTGCCGGAGCTGCCCGGCGCCCGGGAGCGGCTGCGCGGCGCCCGCCGCATCGCGGTGCCGGGCTGCTACCCGACCGCGGCGTTGCTGGCCTTGCTGCCCGCGGTGGCCGCGGATCTCATCGAGCCCGCCGTCACCGTGGTGGCGGTCAGCGGCACGTCCGGGGCCGGTCGCGCAGCCAAGACCGACCTGCTGGGCGCGGAGGTCATCGGGTCGGCGCGGGCCTACAACATCGGCGGGGCGCACCGGCACACCCCGGAGATCGCCCAGGGGCTCGGGGCGGTTACCGGCCGCGACGTCACGGTGTCGTTCACCCCGGTGCTCATCCCGACCTCCCGCGGCATCCTGGCCACCTGCACCGCGCGCACCCGCGCGCCGCTGGCGCAACTGCGCGAAGCCTACGAAAAGGCTTACCACGCAGAGCCTTTCATCTACCTGATGCCCGAGGGGCAGCTGCCCCGCACCGGAGCGGTGATCGGCAGCAACGCGGCGCACATCGCGGTCGCGGTGGACGAGGCGGCGCAGACCTTCGTCGCGATCGCCGCGATCGACAACCTGGTCAAGGGAACCGCCGGCGCCGCCGTGCAGTCGATGAACCTGGCCCTGGGTTGGCCGGAGACCGAAGGGCTTTCGGTGATCGGGGTGGCGCCGTGACGCGCGCCGGCGACGATGACGCCGGCGTAGCCGGGGTCGAAGGAGCGGCGCCATCTGTCGTAGCGACGCAAGCGCGGCTGCTGCGCGAACAGGGCGTCACCGCGCCGGCCGGATTCCGGGCCGCCGGCATCGCCGCCGGCATCAAGGCCTCGGGTAACCGCGATCTGGCCCTGGTGTTCAACGAAGGGCCGGACTACGCCGCCGCCGGGGTGTTCACCCGCAACAAGGTCAAAGCGGCACCGGTGCTGTGGAGCCAGCAGGTGCTGAGCACCGGCGCGCTGCGCGCGGTGATCCTCAACTCCGGCGGCGCCAACGCCTGCACCGGACCCGGCGGATTTCAGGACACCCACGCCACCGCCGAGGCCGTCGCCGCCGCGCTGTCGGACTGGGGGACCGAGACCGGGGCCATCGAGGTCGCGGTGTGCTCCACCGGGCTGATCGGTGACCGGTTGCCGATGGACAAGGTGCTCGCCGGCGTGCGCACGATCGTGCAGGACATGGCCGGCGGCCTGTCCGGCGGTGACGAGGCGGCCCAGGCGATCATGACCACCGACACCGTGCCCAAACAGGTTGCGCTGCACCACACGGACAATTGGACGGTCGGCGGGATGGCCAAGGGCGCCGGCATGCTCGCGCCGTCGCTGGCGACGATGCTCTGCGTGCTCACCACCGACGCGGCCGTCGACGCGGCGGCCCTGGACCGCGCGCTGCGCCACGCCACCGCGGCCACCTTCGACCGGCTCGACATCGACGGCGCGTGCTCGACGAACGACACCGTGCTGCTGCTGACGTCGGGAGCCAGCGGGATCGCGCCCAGCCAGGCCGAACTCGACGACGCCGTGCTGCGGGCGTGCGACGACCTGTGCGCGCAGCTGCAAGCCGACGCCGAGGGCGTCACCAAGCGGGTCAACGTCACCGTGGCGGGGGCGGCCGCCGAGGACGACGCCCTGGTCGCCGCCCGCACGATCGCCCGCGACAGCCTGGTCAAGACGGCGGTGTTCGGCTCGGACCCCAACTGGGGCCGGGTGCTGGCGGCCGTCGGGATGGCGCCCATCGATCTGGACCCCGACCGGATCACGGTGGCGTTCAACGGCTTTGCGGTCTTCGCCGACGGGGTGCCGGTGCCGGGCGCCCGCGAGGTGGACCTGTCGGAAGCCGACATCGACATCACGGTCGATCTGCGGCTCGGCGAGCACCGGGCCACCATCCGGACCACCGACCTGTCGCACGGGTACGTCGAGGAGAATTCGGCCTACAGCTCATGAGCTCGACAGAAGCGTTGTCCACCGTGGTCAAGGCGCAGGTGCTGGCCGAAGCCCTGCCCTGGCTCAAGCAGCTGCACGGCAAGATCGTGGTGATCAAGTACGGCGGCAACGCCATGACCGACGACACGTTGCGGCACGCGTTCGCCGCCGACATGGCGTTCCTGCGTAACTGCGGCGTTCATCCCGTCGTCGTGCACGGCGGGGGCCCGCAGATCACCGCGATGCTGCGCCGGCTCGGCATCCCGGGCGACTTCAAGGGCGGATTCCGGGTCACCACACCGGAAGTGCTCGACGTGGCCCGGATGGTGTTGTTCGGCCAGGTCGGCCGCGAACTGGTCAACCTGATCAACGCGCACGGACCGTACGCCGTCGGCATCACCGGCGAGGACGCCCAGTTGTTCACCGCCGTGCGGCGCAGCGTCACCGTCGACGGCGTGGCCACCGACATCGGCTTGGTGGGCGACGTCGAGATGGTCAACACCGCCGCCGTGCTGGATCTCATTGCGGCGCGGCGCATTCCGGTGGTGTCGACGCTGGCGCCGGACGCCGAGGGCGTGGTGCACAACATCAACGCCGACACCGCCGCGGCGGCGCTGGCCGAGGCACTGCGCGCCGAGAAGCTGCTGATGCTCACCGATGTCGAAGGCCTGTACACCAGCTGGCCGGACCGCGGTTCGCTGGTCAGCGAAATCGACACGGCCACATTGTCACAACTGCTACCCACGCTGGAGGCGGGCATGATTCCCAAAGTCGAAGCGTGTCTGCGCGCCGTCACCGCGGGCGTGCCCAGCGCTCACGTCATCGACGGGCGGGTCGAACACTGTGTGCTGGTGGAGCTTTTCACCGACGCGGGCACCGGCACCAAGGTGGTGCGCGCATGACCGACACCGCCACGGTCCAGCGGCGCTGGGAAGCCGTGATGATGAACAACTACGGCACCCCGGCGATGGCCCTGGCCAGCGGCGACGGCGCCGTGGTCACCGACGTGGACGGGAAGACCTACCTCGACCTGCTCGGCGGCATCGCGGTCAACGTCCTGGGCCATCGCCACCCCGCGATCATCGAGGCCGTCACCCACCAGATGTCCACGCTGGGCCACACCTCCAACCTGTATGCCACCGGACCGGGTCTGGCGCTGGCCGAAGAGCTGGTAAGCCTGCTCGGCACCGATTCCCCGGCGCGGGTGTTCTTCTGCAACTCCGGGACCGAGGCCAACGAGGTGGCGTTCAAGCTGTCGCGGCTCACCGGGCGCACCAAACTGGTTGCCGCGCAAGAGGCTTTCCACGGCCGCACCATGGGATCGCTGGCGCTGACCGGTCAGCCCAGCAAGCAGGCGCCGTTCGCGCCGCTGCCCGGCGCCGTCACGCACGTGCCCTACGGCGACACCGACGCGCTGGCCGGCGCCGTCGACGACGCCACCGCCGCGGTGTTTTTGGAACCGATCATGGGGGAGAGCGGCGTCGTCGTGCCGCCCGAGGGCTACCTCGCCGCCGCCCGTGACATCACCGCGCGGCACGGGGCGCTGCTGGTGCTCGACGAGGTGCAGACCGGGATGGGCCGCACCGGAACGTTTTTCGCCCACCAGCACGACGGCATCACCCCGGACGTGGTGACGCTGGCCAAGGGGCTCGGCGGCGGCCTGCCGATCGGCGCCTGCCTGGCCGTCGGGCCGGCGGCCGACCTGATGACGCCGGGCCTGCACGGCAGCACCTTCGGCGGCAACCCGATCTGCGCGGCGGCCGCGCTCGCGGTGCTGCGGGTGCTGGCGGAGGAGAACCTGATCCGCCATGCCGAGGTGCTGGGGAAGTCGTTGCGCCACGGCATCGAGGCGCTGGCCCACCCGCTGGTCGACCACGTGCGCGGCCGCGGGCTGCTCTGCGGGGTGGCGCTCACCGCGCCGCGCGCCAAGGACGCCGAGGCGGCCGCGCGCCGGGCCGGGTTCCTGGTCAACGCGGCCGCACCCGACGTCATCCGGCTGGCGCCGCCACTGATCATCACCGACGCCCAGATCGACGGCTTCCTCGGCGCCCTGCCGAGCATTCTCGACGAGGCGGCCGCAGCATGACGCGCCACGTGACTAGGCACTTCCTGCGCGACGACGACCTGTCGCCCGCCGAGCAGGCCGAGGTCCTGGCGCTGGCCGCCGAACTGAAGAAGGACCCGTTTAGCGCCCGCCCGCTGGAGGGCCCCCGCGGGGTCGCGGTCCTGTTCGACAAGAACTCCACCCGTACCCGGTTCTCGTTCGAGGTCGGCATCGCCCAACTGGGCGGGCATGCCGTCGTCGTCGACGCCCGCAGCACCCAGCTGGGGCGCGATGAAACCCTGGAAGACACCGCGCGGGTGCTGTCGCGCTACGTCGATGCCATCGTCTGGCGGACGTTCGGGCAGGAGCGCCTCGAGGCGATGGCCTCGACCGCGACCGTGCCGGTAATCAACGCGCTCTCCGACGAATTCCATCCCTGCCAGGTGCTCGCCGACCTGCAGACCATCGCCGAGCGCAAGGGGTCACTGCGCGGTCTGAAGATGACCTACCTCGGCGACGGTGCCAACAACATGGCGCACTCGCTGATGCTCGGCGGGGTCACGGCCGGCATCCACGTCACGATCGCCGCCCCGCACGGCTTCACCCCCGACCCGGCGTTCGTGGCGGCGGCCCGCCGGCGCGCCGAGGACACCGGCGCCTCGGTCACGCTCACCGCCGACGCCGGCGCTGCCGCGCGCGGTGCCGACGTTTTGGTCACCGACACCTGGACGTCGATGGGCCAGGAGGACGACGGGCTGGACCGCCTCACACCGTTTCGGCCCTACCAGATCAACGCCGACCTGCTGTCTCTGGCCGACCCGGAAGCCATTGTGCTGCACTGCCTTCCGGCGCACCGCGGGGAGGAGATCACCGACGAGGTGATGGACGGGGCGGCCAGCGTGGTCTTCGACGAGGCCGAAAACCGGTTGCACGCCCAAAAGGCGCTGCTGGCCTGGCTTGTGGAGCGGCGGTCATGACCCGCTCGAAGAGCGCTCCCGAAACCACCCGGGCCGGCCGGCAGGACCGCATCGTGGCGATCCTGTCCTCGGCGTCGATCAGCAGCCAGAGCGAGCTGGCGGCCCGGCTGGCCGACGAGGGCATCGAGGTCACCCAGGCCACCCTGTCGCGGGACCTGGAGGAACTGGGCGCAGTCAAGCTGCGCGGCGCCGACGGCGGCGTCGGGGTTTACGTCGTCCCCGAGGACGGCAGCCCGGTGCGGGGCGTGTCCGGCGGCACCGCGCGACTGTCCCGGCTGCTGGGCGAACTGCTGGTGTCCGCCGACGCCAGCGCCAACCTCGCGGTGCTGCGCACGCCGCCGGGCGGCGCCAACTATCTGGCCAGCGCGATCGACCGCGCGGCGCTACCGTACGTCGTCGGCACCATCGCCGGCGACGACACCGTCTTCGTGGCCGCCCGAGAGCCGATGACCGGCGCCGAGCTGGCCACCACCTTGGAAAAACTCACGTAAGCGCTTCAAGTATAAGGAGATTGGTTCATGTCAGAACGCGTCATCCTGGCGTATTCCGGCGGTCTGGACACCTCGGTGGCCATCAGCTGGATCGGCAAGGAGACCGGCCGTGAGGTCGTAGCGGTGGCGATCGACCTCGGCCAGGGCGGCGAGGACATGGAGGTCATTCGCCAGCGGGCCCTGGACTGCGGCGCGGTCGAAGCCGTCGTCGTCGATGCCCGCGACGAGTTCGCCGAGGGCTACTGCCTGCCCACCATCCTGTCCAACGCCCTCTACATGGATCGCTACCCGCTGGTGTCGGCGATCAGCCGGCCGCTGATCGTCAAGCACCTGGTGGCGGCCGCCCGCGAGCACGGCGGCAGCATCGTCGCGCATGGCTGTACCGGCAAGGGCAACGACCAGGTCCGGTTCGAGGTCGGATTCGGGTCGCTGGCACCCGATCTCGAGGTGCTGGCGCCGGTCCGCGATTACGCCTGGACGCGCGAGAAGGCCATCGCGTTCGCCGAGGAGAACGCCATCCCCATCAACGTCACCAAGCGCTCACCGTTCTCCATCGATCAGAACGTGTGGGGCCGGGCGGTGGAAACCGGCTTCCTGGAACACCTTTGGAACGCCCCCACCAAGGACGTCTACGCCTACACCGAAGACCCCACGCTGAACTGGAGCACGCCCGACGAGGTGATCGTCGGATTCGAGCGCGGCGTGCCGGTGACGATCGACGGCAAGAAAGTGTCGGTACTGCAGGCCATCGAGGAACTCAACGCCCGCGCCGGCGCCCAGGGCGTCGGCCGGCTCGACGTCGTCGAGGACCGGCTGGTGGGCATCAAGAGCCGTGAGATCTACGAGGCGCCCGGCGCCATGGTGCTCATCACCGCCCACACCGAGCTCGAGCATGTCACGCTGGAACGCGAGTTGGGCCGCTTCAAGCGGCACACCGATCAGCGCTGGGCCGAGCTGGTTTACGACGGGCTGTGGTACTCACCGCTGAAGGAGGCGCTGGAGAGCTTCGTCGCCAAGACCCAGGAACACGTGACGGGCGAAGTGCGAATGGTGTTGCACGGCGGCCACATTGCGGTCAACGGCCGGCGCAGCGCCGAATCCCTGTACGACTTCAACCTGGCCACCTACGACGAGGGCGACAGCTTCGACCAGTCGGCCGCAAAGGGTTTCGTCTACGTGCACGGGCTGTCGTCGAAGATCGCCTCGCGCCGGGACCGGACGTTGCAGGGCCCGGCCGACGCGTGAGCACTCGCGAAGGGTCGTTGTGGGGCGGGCGGTTCGCCGACGGCCCGTCGGATGCGCTGACCGCGCTGAGCAAGTCCACCCACTTCGACTGGGTGCTGGCCCCCTACGACATCGTCGCCTCGCGGGCCCACACCGTGATCCTGTTTCGCGCCGGGCTGCTGACCGAGGAGCAGCGCGACGGACTGCTGGCCGGCCTCGACCAGCTCGCCTCCGACGTCGCCGACGGCAGCTTCTCGCCGCTGGTCACCGACGAGGACGTGCACGGGGCGCTGGAACGCGGACTGATCGACCGGGTCGGGCCCGACCTGGGCGGGCGGCTGCGGGCCGGCCGGTCGCGCAACGACCAGGTGGCCACCCTGTTCCGGATGTGGCTGCGCGACGCCGTGCGCCGGGTCACCGCCGGGGCGCTCGACGTCGTCGCCGCGCTGGCCGCCCAGGCCGCCGCCCACCCCGGCGCCATCATGCCGGGCAAGACCCACCTGCAGTCCGCCCAACCGGTGCTGCTGGCCCACCACCTGCTGGCCCACGCCCACCCGCTGCTGCGCGACGTCGACCGGATCGTCGACTTCGACCGGCGCGCCGGGGTGTCGCCGTACGGCTCGGGCGCGCTGGCCGGATCGTCGCTGGGCCTGGACCCCGACGCGATCGCCGCGGAACTGGGCTTCGCCGCCGCCGCCGACAACTCCATCGACGCCACCGCATCCCGGGATTTCGCCGCGGAGGCCGCCTTCGTGTTCGCCATGATCGGGGTGGACCTGTCCCGGCTGGCCGAGGACATCATCCTGTGGAGCTCGACGGAATTCGGCTACGTCAAGCTGCACGATTCGTGGTCGACCGGCAGCTCGATCATGCCGCAGAAGAAGAACCCCGACATCGCCGAGCTGGCGCGCGGCAAGTCCGGCCGGCTGATCGGCAACCTGACCGGCCTGCTGGCCACGCTGAAGGCCCAGCCGCTCGCGTACAACCGTGACCTGCAGGAAGACAAGGAGCCGGTGTTCGACTCGGTCGCCCAGCTGGAGCTGGTACTGCCGGCGATGGCCGGGCTGGTGGCCAGCCTGACCTTCGACGTCGAGCGGATGGCCGCCCTGGCTCCGGCCGGCTACACGCTGGCCACCGACATCGCCGAATGGCTGGTGCGCCAGGGCGTGCCGTTCCGGTCGGCGCACGAGGCCGCCGGGGCCGCGGTGCGCGCCGCCGAGCAGCGGTCCGTCGGACTCGACGAGCTGACCGATGACGAATTGGCCGCCATCAGCCCCGATCTCACGCCGCGGGTGCGGGAGGTCTTGACGATCGAGGGGTCGGTGTCCTCGCGTGACGCGCGCGGCGGCACCGCGCCGGCGCGGGTCGCCGAGCAGATCGAAACCGTCCTGGCCAGCGCCGATCGGCTCAAAAGCCGGCTGGGTGGCGGCGCCTGAGATGAGCTTGTTTTCCCTGACGGCCGGGGACATGCAGACTAGACTTCGGGCTCAAAGCGATCCGGTTGAACGCCACGGGCCGGGTCCTCGTCACCAAGGGGTGGGAGAAAAATGAGCGTCGTCGCCGGCGTCTTCGGTGCGTTACCGCCGCACCGATACTCCCAGCGCGAGCTCACCGATTTCTTCGTCAGCATCCCGGAGTTCGAAGGCTACGAGGACATCGTCCGGCAGCTACACGCCAGCGCCAAAGTCGGCAGCCGTCATCTGGTGCTGCCGCTCGAGCAGTACCCCGCGCTGACCGACTTCGGCCTGGCCAACCGGATCTTCACCGAACACGCCGTGAAGCTGGGCTGCGAGGCGCTGTCCGGGGCGCTCGACGAGGCGGGGCTGCGGCCCGAGGACGTCGACGTGCTCATCACCACGACGGTCACCGGCCTGGCGGTGCCCTCCGTGGACGCCCGGATCGCCGCGAAGCTCGGCCTGCGCGACGACGTGCGACGGGTGCCGCTGTTCGGGCTGGGCTGCGTGGCCGGCGCCGCGGGGGTGGCCCGCGTGCACGACTACCTGCGCGGCGCGCCCGACGCCGTCGCCGCCCTGATCTCGGTCGAGCTCTGCTCGCTGACCTATCCCGGATACACGCCGTCGCTGGCCGGCATGGTCGGCAGCGCGCTGTTCGCCGACGGGGCCGCGGCGGTGGTGGCCGTCGGCGAGCGTCGTGCCGAACGGTTGGCCGCCAGCGGGCCCAGCATCCTCGACTCGCGCAGCCACCTGTATCCCGATTCCCTGCGCACCATGGGCTTCGACGTGCGAACCACCGGCTTCGAACTGGTGCTGTCCAAGGACGTCGCCGCCGTCGTGGAGCAATACCTCGAAGACGACGTCACCGGGTTCCTCGGAGCACACGGGTTGACCACCGCCGACATCGGCGCGTTCGTCAGCCACCCCGGCGGCCCCAAGGTGATCGAGGCGATCAACGCCGCGCTCGACCTGCCGCCCGAGGCCCTCGAACTGACCTGGCGCTCGCTCGGCGAGATCGGCAACCTGTCGTCGGCGTCGGTGCTGCACGTGCTGCGCGACACCATGGCCAAGCCGCCGCCGAGCGACAGCCCCGGGTTGATGCTGGCGATGGGGCCTGGATTCTGTTCCGAGCTGGTGCTATTGCGTTGGCACTGATCCTCGTCCGCGTTTTTGCGGTGCGACGGCAGGAAGTATCGCCATGAGTGACACGAGAGGCCGCCTGCCATGAACGGCAACACCGAAGAGCTCGTCCGGGCCCTTCGCCAGTCGCTGAAGGAAAACGAGCGGCTCAAGCGCGAAAACCGCCAATACCTGGGCGCGGCAACCGAACCGGTGGCGGTGGTGGGCATGGGCTGCCGGTATCCGGGCGGAGTGAATTCGCCCGAGGCTTTGTGGCAGATGGTCGTCGAGGGCCGCGACGTGGTCTCGGAGTTCCCCGCCGACCGCGGCTGGAACCTGACGGGCCTGTTCGACGACGACCCCGACGCCGTCGGCAAGTCGTACGCCCGGTGCGGCGGATTCCTCTCGGACGTCGGCGATTTCGATGCCGCGTTCTTCGGCATCGCGCCCAGCGAGGCGCTGGCGATGGACCCGCAACAGCGCTTGCTGCTCGAGGTGTCCTGGGAGGCGTTGGAGCGGGCCGGAATTGACCCGGCCACCCTGCGCGGCTCGGCGACCGGCGTGTTCGCCGGGATATTCCACGGCTCCTACGGGGGCCAGGGACGGGTGCCGGGCCACCTGGAGCGATACGGCCTGCGCGGCTCGACGCTGAGCGTGGCCTCGGGCCGCGTGGCCTATTCGCTGGGGTTCGAGGGCCCGGCCGTCTCGGTGGACACGGCGTGTTCGTCGTCGTTGGTGGCTTTGCACCTGGCGGCGCAGTCGTTGCGTTCCGGCGAGTGCGATCTGGCGTTGGCCGGCGGCGTGACGGTGATGGCCACCCCGGCGATGTTCATCGAGTTCAGCCGCCAGCGCGCGCTGGCCGCCGACGGCCGGTGCAAGGCGTACGCGGGCGCCGCCGACGGCACCGGGTTCTCCGAAGGCGTCGGGGTGCTGGTGCTGGAACGGCTGGCCGACGCCCGCCGGCACGGGCATCCGGTGCTGGCCGTGGTCCGCGGATCGGCGGTCAATCAGGACGGCGCGTCCAACGGCCTGGCGACACCCAACGGGCCATCGCAGCAACGGGTGATCCGGGCGGCGCTGGCCAACGCGCGGCTGGACACCGCCGACGTCGATCTGGTCGAGGGCCACGGGACGGGCACCACGCTCGGCGATCCTATTGAGGCCCAGGCGGTTCTGGCCACCTACGGCCAGGACCGGCCGGCCGATCGGCCGCTGTGGCTGGGCTCGATCAAATCGAACATGGGTCACACCTCGGCCGCGGCGGGGGCCGGCGGGGTGATCAAGATGGTGCAGGCGATCCGCCACGGGGTGATGCCCAAGACGCTGCACGTGGATGAGCCGACGCCGCACGTGGATTGGACGGCCGGGGCGGTGTCGCTGCTGACCGAACGGCGGCCCTGGCCGGCCGTGGACCGGCCGCGGCGCGCGGGCGTCTCGTCCTTCGGCATCAGCGGCACCAACGCGCACGTCATCGTCGAGCAGTACGCCGCGGAGCTCGAAAACGCCGCGCCCCCAGGCGATGACGTCATCGTCCCGTGGGTGCTTTCGGCCCGTTCGGGTGAGGCGCTGGCGAATCAGGCCGCGCGGCTGCTGGCCCGCGTGAAGGCCGATCCCCGGGTGCGGGTGCTGGACGTGGGCTGGTCGCTGATCGCGACGCGGTCGCGCTTCGAGCACCGCGCGGTGGTCGTGGGCGCCGACGGCGCGCAGTTGCTGCGCGGGTTGGCGGCCCTGGCGGCCGGCGAGCAGGGCGCGGGCCTGGTGGTGGGCCGGGCCCAGCCGATGAGCAAGACGGTGTTCGTGTTTCCCGGCCAGGGCTCGCAATGGGCCGGCATGGGTGCCCAATTGCTGGACAGTTCACCGACATTCGCCGAACACCTGCAGCTGTGCGACAAGGCGCTCGCCGAGCACGTCGACTGGTCGCTGATCGACGTCATCCGCGGGGTGCCGGGCGCACCCGGGTTGGACCGCGTGGACGTGGTGCAGCCGGCGCTGTGGGCGGTGATGGTGTCGCTGGCCGAACTGTGGCGCTCGGTGGGCGTCACACCCGACGCGGTGATCGGCCATTCGCAGGGCGAGATCGCGGCGGCCTACGTGGCGGGCGCCCTGTCGCTGGAAGACGCCGCCCGGGTGGTCGCGCTGCGCAGCCGCTTGCTGGTGCGGTTGTCGGGCCGGGGCGGCATGGTCTCGCTGGCCTGCAGCCTGCCGCGCGCCGAGCAGCTCATCGCCGCCTGGGGTGACCGGCTCAACATCGCCACCGTCAACGGCGTTGCGGCGGTGGTGGTCTCGGGCGAGGTGGACGCCCTGGCGGAGCTGATGCAACGGTGCGAGGCCGACGACATCCGGGCCCGCAAGATCGACGTCGACTACGCGTCCCACTCGGCGCAGGTGGAGGCGATTCGGGACCCCCTCGCCGCTGCGCTGGACGGGCTGGCGCCGCGGCCGTCCGCCGTCACCTTCTTCTCCACGGTCACCGGCGAACCGCTGGACACCGCGGGGCTGAACGCCGACTACTGGTTCCAAAACATCCGCAGCACCGTGCAATTCGAGAAGGCGGTGCGCAGCGCGTGCGATGCGGGCTATCAGGCGTTCATCGAATCCAGTCCGCATCCGGTGCTGATGGCCGCCATCGAAGAGACGATGCCCGACGGCGAGCGGGGGTGCGTCATCCCGTCGCTGGGCCGCGATGACGGCGGCCTGGACCGCTTCTGGCTCTCGGCCGCCGCGGCCCACGTCGCCGGCGTGGCGGTGGACTGGGGGGCCGCGCTGTCCGGTCTCGATGGCCGCCGCGTCGACCTCCCGACGTATGGCTTTGTCCGGCAACATTTTTGGCTTCCTGGCGGGTCGACCGGGTCGCAGGACGTCGCCACCCTGGGCCTGGCCGCGGCCGAGCACGCCCTGCTGGGCGCGGTGGTGCCGCGGCCCGATTCCGGCGGCGTGGTGCTGACCGGCCGGTTGTCCACGGCGGCCCACCCGTGGCTGGCCGATCACGCGGTCGGCGACACGGTGTTGTTCCCGGGTGCGGGGTTCGTCGAGTTGGCCATCCGCGCGGGCGACGAGGTCGGTTGCGGGGTGCTCGACGAGCTGACCATCTCGGCGCCCTTGCTGCTGCCCGCGGCCGGGGGCGTGCGGGTGCAGCTGGTGGTCGGCGCCCCCGACGAGTCGGGCCGGCGGCGGCTGGCAGGGTATTCGATTGACGCGCAGCCGGATTCGGAGTGGGTGCTGCATGCCGAGGGGTTGCTGCGGCCGGGCGCCGTGACACCGGCCGCGGACCTCTCGAGCTGGCCGCCCGCCGGGGCGACCGCGGTGGACGTCACCGACGCCTATGAGCGGCTGGCGCGGCGCGGCTACGACTACGGCGGCGCCTTCAAGGGCCTGCGAGCGATGTGGCAGCGCGGCGACGAGATCTTCGCCGAGGTCGCCGTGCCCGACGATGCCGCCGCCCCCGACGGCGGCTTCGGAATACATCCGGTGCTGTTGGATGCCGCGCTGCACGCGCTCGGCCTCGCCGCCGGGAACGACGACACCGTGCTGCCGTTCTCTTGGCAGGGCGTGTCGCT
>NZ_LZLU01000159.1:0-8986 GCF_001673415.1 Mycobacterium sp. 1165196.3
TCCCTGACCATCAGCGGCGCGACGACTGCACCGCCAGCACCGCGATCGCCCCGGCTTCGTTGATGGCCAGGTGCGCCAGCGTGGGTGCGGCCAGGCTGCCGGAACGATCGGCCAGCCAACCGAACAGCCAGCCCGCGATCCCGGTGACCAGCACGGTGCCGGCCACCGGCTCACCCGTCGCCCGCGCGTCGGCGATGTGCGACAGACCAAAGGCGCTGGCCTGCAACAGTCGCCCACCGCGTGCGCCGAAAGCGACGGCGCCGGCGGTGGCCAGCGCACCGCGAAAGGCGGACTCCTCCGACCACACCGTGCCCACGGGTATCCGCAGCAACAGCCACTCCGGGTATGCCGCCGGCGGCTCGCGGCCGGCCATCGATCGGCGCACCGGCGCCAGCTGAGTCGTCGCGGCCACGGTGGCCGCCGCCGAGCAGGCGAACAGGGAGCCCAGGCGCAGGCCGGCCCACAGCCGGGGCGGCCGCAGGCCCAGCGGAGCGCGCGTGACCAACACGAGCAGCCCACCCACCGCGGCCTGCAGCGCTGTCCGCCAGTTGGCCGGCAGCCTAGGGCTGACGAAACTCCAGCCGACCAGGGCGGCGGCCAGCGACAGGGCGCGGATCCGACGAAAAGCCATGTCGGACATCAGGATTCGCCGCGAGCACTCATCCGAAGAGCCGCGGCAACACCGCCTCGGACGTCTCGCGCAATTCGGCCAGGGTGATCGTGAACAGGCCCTGCACCTCCACCGCGTCGGAGGCCTGGTCGACGACGCCGATGCGCACCGCCGGCAGCCCCCGCGCCTCGCACATCGACCGGAACCGGCTCTCCTCGGTGCGCGGCACCGCCACCAGCACGCGGCCGGCCGACTCGGAGAACAACGTCACGAACGGATCGGCGCCCTCGGGAAGCACGATGCGGCAACCGGTTTCACCGGCCAGGGCCGCTTCGACGACGGCCTGCGCGAGGCCGCCTTCGGACAGGTCGTGCGCCGCGGACACCAGGCCGTCGCGCGATGCCGAGCGCAGCACCTCACCCAGCAGCTTCTCGCGGGCCAGGTCCACCTGGGGCGGCAGACCGCCCAGGTGGTCGGCGGTCACCTGGGCCCAGATCGAGCCGTCGAACTCGTCGCGGGTCTCGCCGAGCAGCATGAGGGTTTCCCCGGGCTCGGTGCCCAGGCCGGTGGGGATACGCCGGGCGACGTCGTCGATGACGCCGAGCACCCCGACCACCGGGGTGGGCAGGATCGCCGCCGAGCCCGTCTGGTTGTAGAAGCTGACGTTGCCGCCGGTGACCGGAATCCCCAGTGCCACACAGCCATCGGCGAGTCCCTTGACGGCCTGCGAGAACTGCCACATCACACCGGGGTCCTCGGGTGAACCGAAGTTCAGGCAGTTGGTCACCGCGACGGGGGCCGCTCCTGTGACCGCGACGTTGCGGTAGGCCTCGGCCAGCGCGAGCTGGGCTCCGGCGTAGGGATCCAGCTTCGTGTAGCGGCCGGAGGCGTCGGTCGACAAGGCGATGCCGCGGCCGGTGGACTCGTCGACGCGCAGCACGCCGCCGTCGGCGTGCTCGGCCAGCACCGTGTTGCCCCGCACGTATCGGTCGTACTGCTCGGTGATGAAGGCGCGGCTGCACAGGTGCGGGCTGCCCAGCAGCGCAAGCAAAGTGGCGCGCAGTTCGTCACCGCTGGACGGTCGTGGCAGCCGGGTCGACCTGTCCGCGTTCAGGGCATCCTGCGTGTCGGGGCGGGCGACCGGTCGCTGGTAGACCGGGCCTTCGTGGGCGACGGTGCGCGGCGGGACGTCGACCACGGTCTGGCCGTGCCAGGTGATCCGCAACCGGTCGCCGTCGGTGACCTCGCCGATCACGGTGGCCAGCACGTCCCACTTGCGGCACACCGCCAGAAAGGCGTCGACGTTGTCCGGGGTGACCACCGCGCACATCCGCTCCTGGGACTCGCTGCACAGGATCTCCGCGGGCGTCATACCGGTGGTGCGCAGCGGCACAGTCTCCAGCTGGATCGCCATGCCACCGTCGCCGGCAGAGGCCAATTCCGAAGTGGCGCATGATAATCCAGCGCCACCCAGGTCCTGGATGCCGACCACCAGATGACCGGCGTACAGCTCGAGGCAGCACTCGATGAGCACCTTCTCCATGAACGGGTCGCCCACCTGAACCGAGGGCAGCTTCTTGCGCGAGTTCTCCGCGTCGAAGGTGTCCGACGCCAGCACCGACACCCCGCCGATGCCGTCCAGCCCGGTGCGGGCCCCGAACAGGATGATCTTGTTCCCGGCGCCCGAGGCGAAGGCCAGATGCAGGTCCTCTTGGCGCAAGACGCCGACGCACATGGCGTTCACCAAGGGGTTGCCGGCATAGCACGCGTCGAAGACGGTTTCGCCGCCGATGTTGGGCAGGCCCAACGAGTTGCCGTAGCCGCCGATGCCGCGCACCACGCCGTCGAGCACGCGGCGGGTGTCCGGCGCGTCGGCCGCGCCGAACCGAAGCTGGTCCATCACCGCGACCGGTCGCGCGCCCATCGCCATGATGTCGCGGACGATGCCGCCGACGCCGGTGGCCGCACCCTGGTAGGGCTCGACGTAGGACGGGTGGTTGTGCGATTCGACCTTGAAGGTGACGGCCCAGCCGTCGCCGATGTCGACGACGCCGGCGTTCTCGCCGATCCCGGCCAGCATGCCGGTGCGCATCTCGTCGGTGGTGGTCTCGCCGAAGTAGCGCAGGTGCACCTTGGATGACTTGTAGGAGCAGTGCTCGCTCCACATCACCGAGTACATCGCCAGCTCGGTGTCGGTGGGGCGACGGCCCAGGATCTCGCGGATGCGCTGGTACTCGTCGTCTTTGAGGCCCAGCTCGGCGAACGGTTGCGGCTCGTCGGGAGTGGTGGCGGCGTGCTCGACGGTGTCGATGGCCTGGGTGGGCGCGCTGGTCCCGGGGACAGTCACGCCAGACAGTCTAGGGCTGGGCGGCGTGCAGGCGCTCTCGCCGCCCCAGCAGGCATAGCGGGACCTAGACGCCGCGGAGCAGGTCTGCGGTTTCGGTGTCCGCGGGGTAGAACAATTCGACGGCCAGTTCGGCGAGGGTGACCTCCAGCGGCGTCCCGAACGTCGTCAGCGTGGTGAACATGGACAACCGTCGGCCCCCGCCGACGTCGAGGATGAACGGAATGAGCAGCGACGCGCTCTCCGGCGTGCGCCGCGCTTCGGCCGCGGCAGCGACACCCGGGTAGTCGCGCACCTCCTTGTCGAGCGCCGCCAATCCCGGGTCGCCGGTGAGCGCGACGGTGCGCCGCAGTTGGTTCAGCAGGTAGCCGGCCCAGTCCGGGAAATTCAGGGTGCGTCCGGCCAGGCCGTCGGGGTGCAAGCACAACCGGTAGACGTTGGCCGGCGGCCCCAGCAGCTCCTCGGGTAGGCCGGCGGTCAGCGCGGAGGCTGCGGCGTTGGTCCCCACGATGTTCCAGCAGCGGTCGATGAGGATGCCCGGGTAGGGGTCGTGCGCATCGAGCAGGCGTTGCACCGCTTCGCGAGCCGGGGAAAGGGCGGGGTCCTCCAGCGGGCGCGATTGGTAACGCGGCGCGAAACCTGCGGCGAGCAGCAGCGTGTTGCGTTCCCGCAGTGGTATATCGAGTCCGTCGGCGAGGGTGAGCACCATTTCCGGACTGGGGCGCGAGCGTCCCGTCTCGATGAAACTCAGGTGCCGCGCCGAGACGCCGACGCTCAGCGAGAGATCGAGCTGACTCACGCGCCGTCGCGTCCGCCATTCGCGCAACAAGGCACCGACCGCCGCTTGACTCACCAGGCCACGGTAACCACGTCTGTGCGCTCACGGCGATGACCTCTCAGGTAATTGCGATGCCGCACTGCGCGGCGACACGCTTGCTGCACGCGCTCGATCGGAGCGCCCGATCCAAGGAGGAACCATGACGGACGTCCAATCCGCGCCGAAGTTCAGCGCCGAGGTCTTCGCTGCATACTGGGCCGCACCCACCATGTCGCGCGGCTTCGACATCCTCGCCGAGGACATCGTCGGCTACTGGCCCGGCGATGCGGAGCCGGTCCGGGGAATCGAGGCGTATACGGCGAAAATCGCCGAATTGCTGGAGGCTGCACCCGATTTGCGACTCGAGGTGATCGACAGCGCTACCGTCCCTGCTGCCGCCGAAGGTGAGGAACTCGTGTTCTTGCACTACGTCGGTCATGGCACCGGCCCGGACGGACCGTTTCAGATCCGGGGCATCGACCGGGTCCGCACCCGCGACGGGATCGTGGTGGAGAACGTGATCCGCTACGAGCCGGCTTTCCTGGGTCAGCGCTGAGCGAGCGCTACTGACGCACGACGCAGAACACGTTGCCCTCGGGGTCGGCCAGCACCACCCACCGGAAGGTGTCGCCGAATTGGTGCCGGCCGACCTCGGTCGCTCCGGCCGCCGTCAGTCGGGACACCTCGGCGTCGACGTCGGCCGCGCTCAAATCGAGGTGCACGCGGTTCTTTCCGGGCGTCGGGTCGGGCACCTTCTGGAATCCGAGCCGCAGCCCTTCCGGAAAGGTCACCGCGGTGAACTCGCCGGCGAGCACATCGTGCGTCGAGCCGCCGAACTGGGCGGCCCACCAGGCGGCCAGCTTCGCCGGGTTGTCACAGTCAAAGGTCAGCATCTCCACGTTGAGCGCCATAACGCCAGACCCTAGGCGTGATGGGGCCCGGGCGGAAGGAACGCGCGACTAATCCACCGTCACGAAGTCGGCCATCATGGCCATGTCTTCGTGCTCGAGATTGTGGCAATGCAGAAGGTAGGAACCGGTGTAGTCGGTGAATCGGATGAGGACTTCGACCGCCTCGGCCGGCCGGACGTCGACGGTGTCCTTCCAACCCAAGTCGAACCGTCCCGGTGCGCGATTGTTGCGCGAGATCACTTGGAACGGGTTCAGGTGCACGTGGACGGGATGGTGGAATTCGGTGATGAACCGCCAGATCTCTGCGGTACCGAGCTTGGGACGCGCCAGCGCCCGACCCGGTTGATACGACAGGTCGTTGATCGTCCACGCGCCCCCTCTTCCGAGGCGGAAGAGGAACGTGCGGGTGGCCACGGCATGGTGTCGGTTAAGACCCGCTGCGCTACTGCTGAGCAGTTCGGGGATGGCCGACTCATCGGAGCGGTCGGCGCCGACGATGTCGAATCGCATGACTTCACCGGCGTTTTCGGTACCCAGCAGGTTGACCAGGCGCACGCTTGTGCCGCGCCGGTACCGGCTGAAATCGACCACAACATCAAAGCGTTCGGCCGGAGCGATGTCGATGAAATCGTGGCCGACCGGTCGCGCGAGCAATCCGCCGTCACTGCCGATCTGCACCAGCGCCGACCCGCCGGGCGGCTGTGGGTCTAACTGGAGTCGGTAGCGACGGGCGTTGGATGCGTTCAGTAGCCGCAAGCGATAGCGGGCGGGGTCGGTCTCCAACACCGGCCACGGCGCGCCGTTGACGAGGATGACGTCACCGAGGACGCCATTCATGTAGTCGCCGGTTACTCCGCCGCCGTCCGCGGCGGGGTACCGAAAGGAGCCATCGGCGGCGAAGGCACGATCGGTGATCATCAACGGAATGTCGCGCTCGGCGCGAGGCAGCGGCAATGCGTCTTCCTCATCGTCATGGATCACGTGAAAACCGGCCAGGCCGTGCCACACAGCGGCGCCCGTATACCCCATGCGGTGATCGTGGTACCACAAGGTAGCGGCCCGCTGGTTCATCGGATAAATGTATTCACGCTGTCCGACAACGCTATTGCGCGTCATGCCATCCGCACTGGATTGATCGCCTTGGGGCAGGATGAAGTCGATGGGGTATCCATCGTGGTCTTCCGGGGTGTGCCCGCCATGCAGATGCACCACGACCGGCACCGGCAGAGCGTTGCGATGCCGCACCACGGCTCGGCGGCCGGACCGGGAAACGATGGTGGGGCCGGGAAAAGTCGTGTTGTACGTCCATGCCGCAGTGGTCAACTCGGGCAGTATGCGCAAGTGCGAGATCTGCTGGGTGATCTCGTAGTAGTCGGTGCCGGCATCGCTGCTGACCGGTGCCAATTGCTCCGGGATCGGCAACGGGACTTGATAGCGGTCGGGCAGTTTGGTCTGACTGCGCACGAGCCGTCCCGATTCTGCCGATCCCAGCAGTGCGCCCGCCATTGGCCAGCCGGCACCGACCAAGCCGATTCCAGCCGCGGCAGCGCCCACCCGCAGCGCGCTACGCCGGTTCACCGAATCACATCCTGGTGTGCTGGACGAGAGCGTGCGGCCAGCGGCCACCGCCACACCGATGCGGTCAGCTGAACGATCCCCACGATCAACAGCACCCCGAGCGGAACGTGTAACGCTGTCAGCCGCAATTCCCCCGAGGCGAACTCGGCGATGAGGAGGATGGTCACCAGCGTCGCGACCGCTATCGGCCAGCGCGGCCCGCCCGTCCTGCTCACGATCACCAGCACCACCACCTGAACGACGGAAAGCACCGTGGTCACTTTCGCACCCGCGGAGTGCAGCCCCAGTGCGTCGTACTGCCCACTCAGGAAACTGCCGGCGAATGCGGCTTGAGCCACCGCCAGAATTGCCAACGTTGCACTGGTGGCACGGGCGGTCACCCGCGGCCAGCGCGGGCCGTACCAGCTCTCCGCTGTCATCGATCCTCCTCGTCGTGGCGTCAGGATTGCCGCCTCACGAAGTGACGACGAGGCGCGGCGGCGAAAAGTTACGCGCGCGTGTAACTTTGCGCCCCGCCGATCCGTCCTTGGATACGAGTTGCTGGTAGCGGCCGGCTACTCCACCCGGACTGGATCAGCCGATTGCGGGCCACCGCAACGGAATACGCAATAGGAGAAGCGATGGACCCCCTAACGCGGCGATACCCGATCGAAGAGCCGGTCGGGGTCGCTTTCCGAAGCGCTCTGGCCTGGTGCGTCAGGGCTGCCCGGACGGGCTGACACAGACGACTCTGCTCTCATTCGACCAACCACGGAAGACCCCAACATGCGCACCGCATACCTCATCGTGACAGCAATTGCCATAGCCTTCGACGGCTTCTCGGGCGTGAGCGCACTGCTCCACTTCGCGCCCATCATGGGGCCCATGCGCCGGGCCGGGGTGCCGCTGTCCTGGCTGCGGTTCCCCATCGGCACCCTGAAAACCTTAGGCGCCCTTGGGCTTATCGTCGGCCTGTGGATTCCGGCAATCGGCGTCGCCGCGGCAGCCGGGCTGACCATCTTCTTCATTTGCGCGATGTACACCCACGTACTCGCCAACGATATTTCCGGTCAGTTCGCGTTCGCCGGGTTCCTGCTCGCCCTCAACGCCGCAACCTTCGCGCTCACTCTGGCTTTCGTGTAGCCCTGTCGAACCTCAGAACGACTCGGGCGAAAAGAAGGCCTGCATCGCGGCCGAGTACGAGGCCACGTCGTGCGCGCCCATCAACTCGCGCGCCGAGTGCATCGCCAGCTGCGCGGCGCCGACGTCGACGGTCGGGATGCCGGTCCGGGCGGCAGCGAGCGGCCCTATCGTCGACCCGCAGGGCAGGTCGGCGCGGTGCTCGTAGCGCTGCAGGTTGACCCCGGCCTGCCGGCAGGCCAGCGCGAAGGCCGCGGCCGTGCGTCCGTCGGTGGCATAACGCAGGTTGGGGTGCACCTTCAGCACCGGCCCGGCGTTGACCTCTATCAGGTGGCCGGGCTCGTGCCGATCCGGATAGTTCGGATGGGTGGCGTGCGCCATGTCCGCCGAGGCCAGCAGTGAGTCGGGCAGACGGCGCAGGAAGTCCTCTCGGGTACCGCCGGCCGTGAGCACGATGCGCTCCAGGATGGTGCCCAACAGGTCGGACTGGGCACCGTGGTCGGAGGACGAACCGACCTCCTCGTGGTCGAAGAGCACCAGCACGGGTACGAACGCCCGGGGCGTGGCGGCCAACATAGCCTCCATGCCCGCATAGCAACTGGCCTGGTTGTCCAGCCGGGGAGCGCTCAGCAGGTCGGCGTTGGCGCCGATCACCGTTGAGGGGGTCAGGTCGTGGGTCATCAGGTCGGCGGCCAGCACGTCGGTCGCCGCGACCCCGGCGCGTTCCGCGACGAAGTCGAGGAAGGACGTCGCTTCTGCGCCGACACCCCAGACGGCGTTGACGTGGCGCTGCGGGTCCAGTGTCAGCGATTTGCGGTCCTCGGCCAGGTGAATGGCCAGCTGCGGCACCCGCAGGATCGGGTCGTCGACTCGGACCAGCCGGTGCTCGATCCCGCTGCCGTCATGAACTGACAACCGCCCGCTGATGCCCAGGTCGCGGTCCAGCCAGGAGTTGAGCCACGCGCCGCCGTAGGGCTCTAAGGCGAGCACCCGCCAACCGGCGACCATCCGGTCGGGATGCTGTTTGACCCGCAGGTTCGGGCTGTCGGTGTGTGCGCCGACGATCCGGAAGGGGCCGTCGGCGCCGTCGGAATTCCACGCGACCAGCGAGCCGGCCCGGACCACGAAGTAGCGGCCCGGTTCTTCCGGCCACCGTTGAGCCTCGTTCAGTTCGGTGAACCCGGCGGCGGTCAGCCGCGCGCCGACCGTGGCGCAGGCATGAAATGGCGAGGGGGAAGCGTCGATGAAATCGCAGAGGCCTGCGGCGCTGGCCGACATGTTGATCATCATGGCTGTCCGCGGTCACGGACTTCACGCGAGGTCCGATTGCGCGCTCCTTGCTCGCGCCGCTTTCGGCGCTCACCGTCGCCACGCTAGGTCCGATTGCGCGCTCCTTGCTCGCTCCGCTTTCGGCGCTCACCGTCGCCTCTCCGCCGTCGTCGATGGTGACCACCAGGAAGATCGCCGCGGGCGTCAACGGCGCGAGGATCGGTTGCGGCTGGACGGGGGGCACTCTGAGGACCCTAGCGTGGCGACGGTGAGCGCCGAAAGCGGAGCGAGCAAGGAGCGCGCAATCGGACCTAGCGTGGCGACGGTGAGCGCCGAAA
>NZ_LZLU01000160.1:0-645 GCF_001673415.1 Mycobacterium sp. 1165196.3
CCGCGCTACAGGCGATCGCGACGGTCGGCTCGGTGATGGGCGGCGGCGACGGTCCGCCGCCGGCCCGCATCGTGCTGGAGTCCGACGGCGCCGAGAACGTGCCGCTGGACCCCAATGCCCCGCAGGGGGCGTTCACCGCGGCGCGGGCAGCCAAGGCCGAGGGCGTGCAGATCTCGACGATCTCGTTCGGCACCCCGTACGGCACCGTCGACTACGAGGGCGCCACCATCCCGGTTCCGGTGGACGACCAGACCCTGCAGAAGATCTGCGAGATCACCGACGGCCAGTCGTTCCACGCCGACAGCCTGGGCGAGCTGGAAAAGAGCTACAACGCCATCGAGAACGAGATCGGCTACCGCACGGTGCCGGGGCCGGGCAGCTCCGGCTGGCTGCGGCTGGCCGTGCTGACCGCCCTGATCGCGACCGCGCTGGCACTGCTGATCAACCGGCGCCTGCCCAGCTGACTCAGGCGGGCAGCCTGCGGTTCAGCAGGAGCCCGGCCAGGATGGCGCCGGCCAGGACGAACGCGCCGAGCAGCATCCAGGCCAGGCTGGCGTCGCCCTTCACGGTTTCGTAGCCGATCTGGCGCTGCAGCGTCGAGTACACGTTCTTCAGCGAGTCCAGGCTGTCGGCGTGGAACGACTG
>NZ_LZLU01000161.1:0-12312 GCF_001673415.1 Mycobacterium sp. 1165196.3
TCCACGCACCACCGTGTCGCGAGCGTAACGCCACGGCGATTTTCACCTCGAGAATCCGCCACAGCGTTACGCTCGCGACACGGTGGTGCGTGGAGGGGCTCAGCCCTCGATGATGAATTCTTCGAGCTGGGCGCGCGCGATGTCGTCGGGCAGCTGCTGCGGCGGGCTCTTCATCAGGTACGCCGACGCCGGGATCACCGGGCCGCCGATGCCGCGGTCCTTGGCGATCTTGGCGGCACGCACCGCATCGATGATGACGCCCGCAGAGTTCGGCGAGTCCCAGACCTCGAGTTTGTACTCGAGGTTCAGCGGCACGTCGCCGAAGGCGCGGCCCTCCAGCCGCACGTAGGCCCACTTGCGGTCGTCGAGCCAGCCGACGTGATCGGAGGGGCCGATGTGCACGTCCTTGGTCTTGAACTCGCGCTGCAGGTTGGAGGTCACGGCCTGCGTCTTGGAGATCTTCTTGGACTCCAGCCGCTCGCGTTCGAGCATGTTGAGGAAGTCCATGTTGCCGCCGACGTTGAGCTGCATGGTGCGGTCCAGCTGCACGCCGCGGTCTTCGAACAGCTTGGCCATCACGCGGTGGGTGATGGTCGCGCCGACCTGGCTCTTGATGTCGTCACCGACGATGGGCACGCCGGCGTCGGCGAACTTCTTGGCCCACACCGGGTCCGAGGCGATGAACACCGGCAGGGCGTTGACGAACGCCACGCCCGCGTCGATGGCGCACTGGGCGTAGAACTTGTCGGCCTCTTCGGAGCCGACCGGCAGGTAGGAGACCAAAACGTCGACGTTGGCCTCGCGCAGCGCCTGGACCACATCGACTGCCTCGACGTCGGAGACCTCGATGGTGTCGGCGTAGTACTTGCCGATGCCGTCCAGCGTCGGGCCGCGCTGCACCGTCACGTTGAGGGGCGGCACGTCGGCGATCTTGATGGTGTTGTTCTCCGACGCGAAGATCGCCTCGGACAGGTCGAAGCCGACCTTCTTGGCGTCCACGTCGAACGCGGCGACGAACTTCACGTCGCGGACGTGGTACTGGCCGAACTTCACGTGCATCAAGCCGGGCACGGTGCTGTTCGGGTCGGCGTCGTAGTAGTACTGCACGCCCTGAACCAGCGAAGACGCGCAGTTACCGACGCCGACAATGGCGACTCGTACCTCCGACTGCGCTTCTGCCGCCTTCGGCGGTTGGTTCTCACTCATAAGGGCGTTCTCCTAACCTCTGACCTCTGACTGGGATGCTGGGTTCGTGCAGGGGGTTACGTTTGCTCGGAGAGGCCGGGCATCGCCCGCTCCGCAGCGATGAGCTCGTTGAGCCATTTGACTTCGCGCTCACTGGACTCGAGCCCCAATTGATGAAGCTGACGGGTGTAGCGGTCGAACGAGCTACTGGCCCGCGCAACTGCTTCGCGCAGACCTTCCCGCCGTTCCTCGACCTGACGGCGGCGGCCTTCCAGAATGCGCATGCGCGCCTCTGCCGGAGTCCGGTTGAAGAACGCCAGGTGTACCCCGAAGCCGTCGTCGGTGTAGTTGTGGGGACCGGTGTCGGCCACCAGCTCACCGAAGCGCCGGCGGCCTTCGTCGGTCAGCTGGTAGACGCGCCGGGCCCGCCGGACCGGCGTCCCGGCCGGGGCGGCGTCCTCGGCGATCAACCCGTCGGCCTGCATGCGGCGCAGGGCCGGGTAGAGCGAACCGTAGGAAAACGCCCGGAACGCGCCGAGTAGACCGGTCAGCCGTTTGCGCAACTCGTAGCCGTGCATGGGCGATTCGATCAGGAGACCGAGGATGGCAAGCTCCAGCAATCGAATCACCTCCCTGAGAGTTTTGCGTGGCTGGTTACGACGGTCCGACGCCTCGCGCAATCGTATCGTCTCGATATATTAGCCACAACACCACCGGCTGTTGGTTTGCAGTTCGTCACAGTGCAGGGGTGTGAAATGTGCGCCGGGGGGACCGGTCTTTACGTCGGCAGGCTCATCTGCTTGACGGTGCCGTCGCCGGTGAAGGAGATGTAGCCGCCGCCGTAATCGCTGGAGACATACAGCGACAGCGTGAGGGCCCCCGGCGTGGTCGGGTCGGTTGCCGGCTCGACGATCAAGTACGTGGTCTTCACGTCGGAGGGCTTCATGCGCAGCGTCTGCGGGGCGCCGCGCATGATGCCGACGGTCTTCGTGACGTCGAACTTGCTCAGGTCGACCGGGACTGGGCCGTCCGAAGAACTCTTGGCCGAGCTGGTCGGATCGCCCCAGCCGCCGCGGTAGGTATAGGCCAGCACCCGGCGGTCGTCCGAAGGGTCCGGCCGGTCCAGCGACGCGTAGGTCGGGTAGATCACCAACCGGTAGCCCATGGTCTCGCCGAATCGTTTGCGCATCTGTTCGAGCAGTCCGGTGAGCCCGCCGACCGAGTGCAGCTGGGTGGGCGGCGTCAACACCACGGCGCTGACTCCGTCGGGCTTGGCTCCCGGGTCGGCGGTGAAGTCCAGCGGCGAGCGGGTGTTGCCGTACAGGCCCCACCCGATCCCCATGCCCAACAGCACGGACACGACGAATGCGGCGGCCAGCACTCCCCACCCGCCGACTTGGGGCACCTTGTGGCGCGAGTCAAGCGCCGGCAACTGCCGCCCGGAGTTGGTTTGCAGGTCGCTCACCAGGGCACGCAAGTCGCCCAACGTCACCGCCTTGGTGGCCGCGCTGACCCTCTCCCGGTGCTCCTCGGCGGAGAGCTCACCGTCGGCCAGCGCGTCATCGAGGACCGTGCAGGTGTCTTGGCGATCGGTGTCCTTGGCGCGGGTAGTCGTGGTCACCCCGCCGGCCAGCGGTGCCCCGAGCCATTTCGCCACGGGGATGATCGTAGAAGTCCGGTGTCGGTTTGGCGCAGAAATCACCGTCGAGTGCCCGGGCCCGACCGCCACGGTTTCGGTTGCGTATCACTGCTCGGGATGGCGACGTACTCTGGTGGGCGTGCGACTGCAGCGACAAGTGGTGGATTACGCGCTCCGGCGGCGCTCACTGCTGGCCCAGGTGTACTCGGGCCGGACGGGTGTCTCCGAGGTCTGCGACGCGAACCCGTATCTGCTGCGCGCCGCCAAGTTTCACGGGAAACCGAGCCAGGTCATGTGCCCGATCTGCCGCAAGGAGCAGCTGACGCTGGTGTCGTGGGTGTTCGGCGAACACCTGGGTGCGGTGTCGGGTTCGGCGCGCACGGCCGAGGAATTGGTGATGCTGGCAACCCGGTTCGAGGAATTCGCGGTCCACGTGGTGGAGGTGTGCCGGACCTGCAGCTGGAACCATCTCGTCAAGTCCTACGTGCTCGGCGCTGCGCGCACGGCACCTCCGCCCAGGGGTACCGGCCGCACGCGGACGGCGCGCAACAACGCCCGCACGGCCATTGAATAACGAAGGACGCCACAGCCAGTCCTCCGGTGACCAACGTGGGCCATCGACTGAGCATGTAGGCAATCAGAGTTCTGACAAGCGTCCGGGCCCCAGCCGTCCGGACGCCCCTCGGGATCGTGAGCGTCGGGAGGGGCCGCCGACGATCAGCCGCCGTCGGCAGGCTCCGCCGGACGATCGACTCACCACGATCCTGCCGCCCGTGCAAGACGACCGGGCGCCCCGACGCTCCGATCCGATAGACGAAGTCAAAGCCGCACTGGCCGGCCCGCCGTCCACGCCCTTGCGCCGCGACGCGCTCGACGAGGTCAAGGCGGCGCTGGACAGTCGGGGGCCGACGTCCGGCCGGCAAGACCGGGCAGGCCTCGGCGGTGGGGTCGGCCCGGCACCCCGGACGCCCGGGTGGACCCGGCGGTCCCGGCGGCCGACCCCTCCCGCCGTGGCGCGACTGGGCCTGGACCGAGCAGATCAACTGGCTGTGGGTGCGGCGCGGGGCCTACCTGTGCGCGGCGGTACTGGTGCTCTTGCCGATCGTCACGTTCGCGATGGCGTACTTCATCGTCGACATTCCCAAGCCGGGTGACCTTCGTACCAACCAGGTTTCGACCATCCTGGCCAGCGACGGCTCGGAGATCGCCAAGATCATTCCGCCCGAAGGCAATCGGGTCGACGTCAACATCAGCCAAGTTCCGGTGCATGTGCGCCAGGCGGTGATCGCCGCCGAGGACCGCAACTTCTACTCGAACCCGGGGTTCGATTTCGCCGGTTTCGTGCGCGCGGTGAACAACAACCTCTTCGGCAGCGGCGACCTGCAGGGCGGGTCGACCATCACCCAGCAGTACGTGAAGAACGCGCTGGTGGGTTCGGCTCAGCACGGGGTCAGCGGCCTGATGCGCAAGGCCAAGGAATTGGTCATCGCCACCAAGATGTCCGGGGAGTGGTCGAAAGACGATGTCCTGCAGGCCTATCTGAACATCATCTACTTCGGCCGGGGCGCCTACGGAATTTCGGCCGCCGCCAAGGCCTACTTCAACAAACCCGTCGAGCAGCTCACGGTCTCCGAGGGCGCGCTGCTGGCCGCGCTCATCCGGCGGCCGTCCACGCTCGACCCGGCGGTCGATCCGCAGGGCGCCCGGGCCCGCTGGGCGTGGGTGCTCGACGGCATGGTGGAAACCAAGGCACTGTCGTCCAATGACCGTTCCGCGCAGGTGTTCCCGCCGACCGTGCCGCCGGATCAGGCGCGCGCGCAGAACCAGACGACCGGACCCAACGGGCTGATCGAGCGTCAGGTGACCAAAGAGCTGATGGAGCTGTTCAACATCGACGAGCGGACCCTGAACACCCAGGGCCTGCAGGTCACCACCACCATCGATCCGAAGGCCCAGCAGGCCGCGGAGAAGGCGGTGTCGAAATACCTCGACGGCCAGGATCCCGATATGCGTTCGGCCGCGGTCTCGGTCGACCCGCACGACGGCGCCATCCGTGCGTACTTCGGCGGCACCGACGCCAACGGGTTCGACTTCGCTCAGGCCGGGCTGCAGACGGGATCGTCGTTCAAGGTGTTCGCGCTGGTGGCCGCGCTCGAGCAGGGCATCGGGCTGGGCTATCAGGTCGACAGCTCGCCGCTGACGGTCGATGGCATCAAGATCACCAACGTCGAGGGCGAGAGCTGCGGGACCTGTAACCTCGCCCAGGCGCTGAAGATGTCGTTGAACACGTCCTACTACCGGCTGATGCTCAAGCTCAAGGGCGGGCCGCAGGCCGTCGCCGACGCCGCGCACCAGGCCGGCGTCGCGACCAGCTTCCCCGGCGTGGACCACACCCTGTCCGAGGACGGCAAGGGCGGCCCACCGAACAACGGGATCGTGCTGGGCCAGTACCAAACCCGGGTGTTCGACATGGCCTCGGCCTATGCCACGCTCGCGGCCTCCGGGGTGTATCACCGCCCGCACTTCGTGCAGAAGGTCGTCAACTCCGACGGCCAGGTCCTCTTCGACGCGGCAAACTCCGACAATAAGGACGAGCAGCGGATCCCCAAGGCCGTCGCCGACAACGTCACCGCGGCCATGGCGCCGATCGCCGCCTATTCCCGCGGCCACGCCCTGGCCGGCGGTAGGCCCTCGGCCGCCAAGACCGGCACCACCCAGCTCGGCGACACCAGCTCCAACAAGGACGCCTGGATGGTCGGCTACACACCGTCGCTGTCAACCGCGGTGTGGGTGGGCACGGCCAAGGGCGACAGTCCGCTGGTAACCGCCTCGGGCGCACCGGTTTACGGCTCGGGGCTGCCGTCGGACATCTGGAAGGCCACCATGGACGGCGCCCTCAAGGGCACCTCCAACGAGTCCTTCCCCAAGCCGACCGAGATCGGCGGCTATGCCGGTGTGCCCGTCGCGCCGCCCCCACCCCCGCCGCCGTCGGAGACCGTCATTCAGCCCACCATCGAAGTGGCGCCCGGCATCACCATCCCGGTCGGCCCGCCCACGACGATCACTGCGGCGCCACCAGCACCCGGCGGTGGCCCGCCGGGTGGTCCCGAGCCGGGCGGTCCGGCCGGGGGCCCGTTTGGTGGCGCGCCGTTTGGTGGCGCGCCGGGTGGCGGCGTCCCGCCGGGTGGACCCCAAGCACCCGCGCCGCCACCGTGACCGACGCCGCGGAGCACGGCGCCACCACTTCACCGCAGCGGCTGGCCGCGGATCTGCGCAGCGCCGACAACCGAGATTGCCCGAGTCGCAACGATTTCCTGGGCGCCGCACTCGCCGACGTCGTCGGTGGCCCGGTGGGCCGGCACGCGCTGATCGGCCGCTCCCGGCTGATGACCCCGCTGCGGGTGATGTTCCTGATCGCGCTGGTCTTCTTGGCGTTGGGTTGGTCGACGAAGGCCGCGTGTCTGCAAAGCACCGGTACCGGCACCGCCGATCAGCGGGTGGCCAACTGGGACAACCAACGCGCCTACTACGAGTTGTGCTACTCCGACACCGTGCCGCTCTACGGCGCAGAGTTGCTGAGCCAGGGCAAGTTTCCGTACAAGTCGAGCTGGGTCGAGACCGACTCCACCGGCGCCCAGCAGATCCGTTACGACGGCCGGCCTGCGGTGCGCTACATGGAGTATCCGGTGCTGACCGGGATCTATCAGTACGTGTCGATGGCCCTGGCCAAGACCTACACGGCGTTGAGCAAACTCGCCCCGCTGCCGGTGGTCGCCGAGGTGGTGATGTTCTTCAACATCGCCGCGTTCGGGCTGGCGCTGGCCTGGCTGGCCACCGTCTGGGCGAGCGCGGGCCTGGCCGGGCGCCGGATCTGGGATGCCGCCTTGGTGGCGGGTTCGCCCATCCTGATTTTTCAGATCTTCACCAATTTCGACGCGCTGGCAACAGCATTCGCGATGGCCGGCCTGCTGGCGTGGGCGCGGCGAAAGCCGGTGCTGGCGGGCGTACTGATCGGATTGGGCGCCGCGGCCAAGCTGTACCCGTTGCTGTTTTTGGGCCCCATGCTGCTGCTGGGAATCCGGACCGGACGGCTGCGCGCGTGGGTCCGTACCGCCGTGTCGGCCGGGGTGACCTGGCTGTTGGTGAATCTGCCGGTGCTGGTGTTCTTTCCGCGCGGGTGGTCGGAGTTCTTCCGGCTCAACACGCGGCGCGGCGACGACATGGACTCGTTGTACAACGTCATCAAGTCGTTCACCGGGTGGCGGGGGTTCGATTCCAAACTCGGATTCTGGCAGCCGCCGACGGTGCTCAACAGCGTGGTCGCCGTGCTGTTCGTGGCCTGTTGTGCGGCAATCGCATTCGTCGTGTTGACCGCCCCGCAACGGCCACGGGTGGCGCAGCTGGCGTTTTTGGTGGTCGCGGCGTTCCTGCTGACCAACAAGGTGTGGAGCCCGCAGTTCTCGCTGTGGCTGGTGCCGCTGGCGGTGCTCGCCCTGCCGCATCGCCGGCTGCTGCTTGCGTGGATGACCGTCGATGCGCTGGTGTGGGTGCCGCGGATGTATTACCTGTACGGCAACCCCAATCGTTCCCTGCCCGAACAGTTCTTCACTACCACCGTGCTGCTCCGCGATATTGCGGTTATCGTGTTGTGCGCGTTAGTAATTCATCAGATCTACCGGCCCGGTGAGGATTTGGTGCGGTGGGGCGGGCGGGTGGACGATCCCGCGGGCGGACCGTTCGACCGCGCACCCGACGACCCGCTCGGTTGGTTGCCCGACTGGCTGCGGCCGCCGGGGTCGCGCCGCTCGGCCGTCCCGGCAGCCGAGCACGCCGACGAGCAGGCCCCAGTGGCGAGCGGGGCGCCGTGACCCGCGCCGACGACGACGATCCCGGCGCAGCCGGGGTCGAAGGAGTGGCGCCATGACGCAGGTTGCCATCCCCGTCTTCCCGCGATTCACCGCTCTTGACGCGGTCGGTCCATACGAAGTGCTGCAACGCATCCCGTCCATCGACGTCGTGTTCGTCGGGCACCACCGCGGTGAGGTGCGGACCGAGAACGGCATGCTCGGTGTCAGCTGCGACGCCACCTTCGACGACGTGGACGCACCCGACGTGGTGGTGTTCCCCGGCGGCATCGGCACCCGACAGCTCATCCACGACGAGACCATCCGGACCTGGCTGCAAGCGGTACACCCCAACACCCGGTTCACCACCTCGGTGTGCACCGGTGCCCTGCTGCTCGCTGCGGCCGGCCTGCTGGACGGGCTCACGGCCACCACGCATTGGCGGGCCGCCGACCTCCTCAACGGCTTGGGCGCCCGCTACGTGCCGCAACGAGTCGTTGAGCACCTGCCGCAGCGGATCATCACCGCCGCGGGGGTCTCCTCCGGCATCGACATGGCGCTACGTCTGGTGGAACTGGTCGTCGATCGCGAGGCCGCACGGGCCGCTCAGCTGCTGATCGAATACGATCCGCAGCCGCCGTTCGACTCGGGCGCGCTCGCCAAGGCCGACCCCGCGACGGTGGCCAGGGCCGACGAATACTTGGCCGCCCGGCGATAGCGGGTTGCCCGACTGTCCGGATTTTTCTGGTCAGCCCCGTATCCGGTAGCCTGATGCGGTTGCCGACGCAGGCGACCCTCCTGCCACGGATCGTCCGTGGCCGCTTGAGACCAGAGGAGGTGGTGAGGTTTCCATGCGTCCATACGAAATCATGGTCATTCTTGACCCCACGCTCGACGAGCGCACCGTTGCCCCGTCCTTGGAGACGTTCCTCAACGTCGTCCGCAAGGATGGTGGATCCGTCGACAAGGTCGACATCTGGGGCCGCCGCCGGCTGGCCTACGAGATCGCCAAGCACGCCGAAGGCATCTACGTCGTCGTCGACCTGAAGGCCGAGCCGGCGACGGTATCCGAGCTCGACCGCCAGCTGAGCCTCAACGAGTCGGTACTGCGCACCAAGGTGATGCGCACCGACAAGCACTAACAGCAGTGGTCGCGTCGCGGGCCCACCGTCGGTGGACTTGCGTAGGCTCAGCGAGGACCACCGTCGCGGAAGCGAGTAGCAGGGCGGAACGAGGAGGAACTTGTGGCTGGTGACACCACTATCACCGTTGTCGGAAACCTGACCGCCGACCCCGAATTGCGGTTCACGCCGTCGGGTGCCGCCGTCGCCAACTTCACGGTGGCGTCGACCCCCCGGATCTATGACCGGCAGAGCGGGGAATGGAAAGACGGTGAGGCGCTGTTCCTGCGATGCAACATCTGGCGGGAAGCCGCCGAGAATGTCGCGGAAAGCCTGACGCGTGGTGCCCGGGTGATCGTCACGGGCCGGCTCAAGCAACGCTCTTTCGAGACCCGTGAGGGCGAGAAGCGCACCGTCGTCGAGGTGGAGGTCGACGAGATCGGCCCCTCGCTGCGGTACGCCACGGCCAAGGTCAACAAGGCCAGCCGCAGCGGTGGTGGCGGCGGTGGCTTCGGCGGTGGTGGCGGCGGCGGCGGATCACGCCAGCAGTCGGCGCCGGCGAGCAGCGCTCCCGCTGACGACCCGTGGGGCAGCGCGCCCGCATCGGGCTCGTTCGGTGGCGGAGACGACGAACCGCCCTTCTGATTCGAGAAAACTTCAGTAATAGAGAACGGAAAGAAAAACAGACATGGCCAAGTCCAACAAGCGGCGGCCGGCTCCGGAAAAGCCGGTCAAGGCACGCAAATGTGTCTTCTGCGCCAAGAAGGATCAAGCGATCGATTACAAGGACACCGCGCTGCTGCGTACTTACATCAGCGAGCGCGGCAAGATCCGTGCGCGTCGCGTCACCGGCAACTGTGTGCAGCACCAGCGTGACATCGCCATCGCGGTGAAGAATGCCCGCGAGGTGGCGCTGCTGCCCTTCACCTCCTCGGCGCGATAGCCGCCGAGGGCCTACCGAAAGTACGAAACGATGAAGCTGATTCTGACGGCTGACGTCGACCATCTTGGTGCCGTCGGCGACACGGTCGAGGTCAAGGACGGTTACGGCCGCAACTTCCTGCTCCCGCGCGGCCTGGCCATCGTGGCCTCGCGCGGCGCGCAGAAGCAGGCCGACGATATCCGCCGCGCGCGGGAAACCAAGGCGGTGCGCGACCTCGGGCACGCCAACGAACTCAAGACGGCGATCGAGGCGCTCGGCCCGGTCTCGCTGCCGGTGAAGACCGCGGCGGATTCCGGCAAGCTGTTCGGCTCGGTGACCGCCAGCGATGTCGTCGCCGCCATCAAGAAGGCCGGCGGCCCCAACCTGGACAAGCGGATCGTGCGGCTGCCCAAGTCGCACATCAAGGCCGTCGGGACCCACCCGGTGGCGGTGCACCTGCACCCCGAGGTCGACGTGGAAGTCGCGCTCGAGGTCGTCGCGCAGAGCTAAGCACCCGACGTTTGCTCGTACCCGGCGGTGGCCATGATCGGCCGCCGCCGGGCTTCGTTGTGCTGCGGGCAGCGGCGCGCCCCTTGGTAGCCAGCGTCGCGGACGTGCTCCCTGGCGAACTATTTCTGGGGTGTATTCGGGCAGCGCGCTTTACCAGCCCGTAACGCTGGGAAAATGTGGCGGAAAGCCAACACGCCCGGGGCAGTAACCTGCGACGACACGCCGGAGAGATTCTTGTCCACACGAATTCAATGGCGTTGTATGGCCGGTATCTGCACCGATGTCCCAGCCCTTTGCATTAATCCACAGGTTCTCCACACCCCGCTCAACACAGGTGTCGACGGATATGCACACACGATGCACAGCTTCATAAACAGCACCCCCTTTGCGTCCTAGTCAGCAACGTTTAACGTCGTCCCGGCGCCGGGCGTGCGGGTGCCATGAGGCGCAATTGTCAGCACCTTGACTTACGCTCACGATCGATTATCGAATGTATGTTCGGGTGCGTGAATCCGGGGAGGAGGGAATCCGTGGCGGTCGTCGATGACTTGGCGTCGGGCATGGATTCTTCGCCGCCTAGCGAAGACTTCGGGCGCCAGCCACCGCAGGACCTGGCGGCCGAGCAGGCGGTGCTGGGCGGCATGCTGCTGAGCAAGGACGCCATCGCCGACGTGCTCGAACGGCTACGGCCCGGCGACTTCTACCGCCCCGCCCACCAGAACGTCTACGACGCGATCTTGGACCTCTACGGCCGGGGCGAGCCGGCCGACGCGGTGACCGTCGCCGCGGAGCTGGACCGCCGCAACCTGCTGCGGCGGATCGGCGGGGCGCCGTATCTGCACACGCTGATCTCGACGGTACCGACAGCGGCCAACGCGAGTTACTACGCGACCATCGTGGCCGAGAAGGCGCTCCTGCGGCGGCTCGTGGAGGCGGGCACCCGGGTGGTGCAATACGGCTACGCGGGCGCCGAAGGAGCCGACGTGGCCGAGGTGGTCGACCGCGCACAGGCAGAGATCTATGAGGTCGCCGAGCGGCGGACGTCGGAGGATTTCGTTCCACTCGAGGATCTGCTGCAGCCGACGATGGACGAGATCGACGCCATCGCCTCCAACGGTGGCGTCGCGCGCGGCGTGCCGACCGGTTTCACCGAGCTCGACGAGGTGACCAACGGCCTGCATGCCGGGCAGATGATCATCGTGGCGGCTCGACCTGGAGTGGGCAAAAGCACCCTTGGATTGGATTTTCTGCGGTCGTGCTCGATCAAGCACCGCATGGCCAGCGTGATCTTCTCGCTGGAGATGAGCAAGTCCGAGATCGTCATGCGGCTGCTGTCAGCGGAGGCGAAGATCAAGCTCGCCGACATGCGGTCGGGCCGCATGAGCGACGAAGACTGGACGCGGCTGGCGCGGCGGATGAGCGAAATCAGCGAGGCGCCACTGTATATCGACGACTCGCCGAACCTGACGATGATGGAGATCCGGGCCAAGGCGCGCCGGCTGCGGCAGAAATCCGACCTGCGTCTGGTCGTGGTCGATTATCTGCAACTGATGTCGTCCGGCAAGAAGGTCGAGTCGCGGCAACTCGAGGTGTCCGAATTCTCGCGTCATCTCAAGCTTTTGGCCAAGGAACTCGAGGTGCCGGTCGTTGCGATCAGCCAGCTCAACCGCGGTCCCGAACAGCGCACCGACAAGAAGCCGATGTTGTCGGACCTTCGTGAGTCGGGATCGCTCGAGCAGGATGCGGACATGGTGATCCTGCTGAACCGGCCCGACGCGTTCGAGCGCGACGACCCGCGCGGGGGAGAGGCGGATTTCATTCTCGCCAAGCACCGCAACGGCCCCACCAAGACGGTGACCGTCGCGCACCAGCTGCACTTGTCGCGGTTCACCAACATGGCGCGGTGATCCGGTAACTCTTGTAGGTTCTGAGCTTCGACTGCAGCTCCTCACGTTCGGCTGCACCTGTGCAGCGCTGCGTGAGACAGGCGCGTGAAATTCGCAGCAATCGTCATCCGTTGCGGTCTTCGGCGACGAGATCGGGGGCGAGGTTTCCTCGGCCCTACGCCAAGTCGCCCCCTTTAGTAGTGGG
>NZ_LZLU01000162.1:0-565 GCF_001673415.1 Mycobacterium sp. 1165196.3
ACCCCGCCCGCCGGTCCGACCGAGCGGCTGGCCGCCCAGCCCGGCGACGACGCGACGCCCGGGAAGAAGAAGCGCCGCTTCGGCCGCGACCCGGTCTCCGTCCTGCTGATCTTCATCATCGTGTTCGCGCTGATCATCGCCGCGCTCATCGGGGCCGAGCTCTACGTGCGCCACGTCGCGGACAGCAAGGTCGCCGAGGCGGTGGCCTGTGAGGTCAAGGACCAGGCCACCGCGTCCTTCGGCGTGACGCCCCTGATGCTCTGGCAGCAGGCGACGAAGCACTACACCAACATCTCGGTGCAGACGGCCGGCAACAACATCCGCGACGCCAAGGGCATGAAGCTCTCGATCAACATCAACGACGTGCGCCTCAAGGACAACGGCAACTCGAAGGGCACCATCGGCGCCCTGGACGCCACCATCAGCTGGACCAGTGACGGCATCAAGCAGTCGGTACAGAACGCCATCCCGGTGCTGGGCCCGTTCGTCACCAACACCGTGACCACGCACCCCGCCGACGGCACGATCGAGTTGAAGGGCATGTTGGACAACATCACCGCCAAGC
>NZ_LZLU01000163.1:0-49636 GCF_001673415.1 Mycobacterium sp. 1165196.3
GCCCGTAGGTCGTCACGCCGCCCTCGAGCGTCAGCGCGTGCAACACCCCCTGGTCGACCAGCGTCGTCACCGTGCGGTAGACGGTCGCCACGTCGGGCGCATGGGTTCCGGGCGGCAGGCATTCGCGCAGCCGCTTGTCGATCTCGGCGACCGGCAGGTGACCGTTGACGGGCTCGAGCACCGCCAGCACCTGAATTCGCGAGGCCATCCGCCGCAGCCCCCGGGCGCGCAGCAGATCGCCGATCCGCTCGGTGACCGACGCATCCAGTACCGACGGGTTGGGCGTCACCGGTTCAGTGTCGTCCCCATGCGGCCGGATCGCCAGTCCCGGGCGCGATCGGCGGCACGCGAATTCCTGCGACTCACTTGCATCTGGCGAGCCGCGGTACTTACAGTCGTGCCGGTTGTCTCAGCCGATACCGCAAGGACGCGCCGGAAGGACCCCAGTGGCCAGCACCGAGATCGACCGGCGGCCGTCGCGACCGAGCAGGCTTCGCGGCGCCCTGACGCGGGCGGAGCGGTGGCGGCTGGCGACGATGCTGGCGGTGATCGTCGCGCTACACCTGCTCGGCTGGCTCACCATGATTCTGCTCGTGGCACCGGCCCAATACAGCTTGGGCGGTAAGGCATTTGGTGTCGGCATCGGACTGACGGCCTACACCCTGGGCATGCGGCACGCGTTCGACGCCGACCATATCGCCGCTATCGACAACACCACCCGCAAGCTGATGAACGATGGGCAACGCCCGCTGGCGGTGGGGTTCTTCTTCTCCCTGGGTCACTCCACTGTGGTGTTCGGGCTGGCCTTGCTGCTGGCGTGCGGGGTGAAGGCGGTCGTCGGCCCGGTCGAGGACGACTCCTCGACGCTGCACCATTACACCGGGCTGATCGGCACCAGCGTCTCGGGCGTGTTCCTCTACGCCATCGCGCTGCTCAACCTCATCGTCCTGGTCGGCATCCTGCGGGTGTTCACCCGACTGCGGCGGGGCGAATACGATCCCGACACCGACGCGGCCGAACTGGAACGGCAACTGGGCAACCGTGGGCTGATCAACCGGTTGCTCGGCCGCTTCACCAAGTCGATCACCAAGTCCTGGCACTGCTATCCCGTCGGGCTGTTGTTCGGGCTTGGTTTCGACACCGCCACCGAGATCGCCCTCCTGGTGCTGGCCGGCACCAGCGCCGCGGCCGGGCTGCCCTGGTACGCCATCATGTGCCTGCCGGTGCTGTTCACCGCGGGCATGTGCCTGCTGGACACCATCGATGGCTCGTTCATGAATTTCGCCTACGGTTGGGCCTTTTCCAATCCGGTGCGCAAGATCTACTACAACATCACCATCACCGCGCTGTCGGTGGCCGTCGCGTGGGTGATCGGCAGCATTGAACTGCTCGTCCTGTTCGCCGACCAGTTCGGTTGGCGGGGCGCGTTCTGGAGCTGGATCGGCGGGCTGGACCTCAACGCGATCGGCTACATCGTCGTCGCCATGTTCGTCGCCACCTGGGCGGTGGCCCTTCTCGTCTGGCGCTACGGACGCATCGAAGAGAAGTGGACCTCCTGAGTCGACCAAGAGCCTGACCGCAAATCGCCGTTCGGGTGTAGAACAGTGCTCATGGGCTCGTTGGCCTGCGCCCGGCTCGCGGATCGCCGGTGATCGGCGATGCACGAGCTGTCGCTGTGTGAAGCGATCGCCGGTGTGGTCAGGGATCACGCCGCCGGCCGCCACGTCGACGTGGTGCGGGTGCGGGTCGGTGCGCTGCGCCAGGTGGTGCCCGAGTCGCTGTCCTTCTGCTGGACGCTCGTCCGCGACGCCGAGGACATGCCGGACGCCGAACTCGAACTCGAATGCGTCGGCGCCGAAGTCCGGTGCCGCGCCTGCGGCGGGCAGTCCGAGATCACCTCGCCCTGGTCGATCTGGTGTCCGCGGTGTGACAGTCCCGACGTCGAGGTGCTGCGCGGCGACGAATTCCTGGTGACCTCGCTGGACGTGTCATGAAAAAGATGTCTCGTGAAAGGCGTTGACGATGGGTAGATTTCATCGGCACGACGACGGGACCGTGCACACCCACTCCCACGATGACCTCCCGCACGACCACGACCGCGGCGACCATAGCCGCTATCAGACCGGCGGCCAGCGCGTCGAGGTGCTGGAGGCGATCTTCGCCGAGAACGACATGCGGGCCGACGCCAATCGGGCGGCGTTCGAGCGCAACGGGGTACGCACCCTCAACCTGATGAGCTCCCCGGGCTCCGGCAAGACCACCATCCTGCAGGCCACTCTCGACGAACTCGCCGGCGACCTGGCCATCGGGGTGATCGAGGGCGATATCGCCACCGACCTGGACGCGGCCAAGCTCAGGGGCCGCGGCGCCCAGGTGTCACTGCTCAACACCAGCAACGGATTTGGTGGCGAGTGCCACCTCGACGCGCCCATGGTCAACCGGGCACTGCGCGGCCTCGACCTGGCCGCGCTGGATTTGGTGGTCATCGAGAACGTCGGCAATCTGGTCTGCCCGGCGGAATTCGACGTCGGCGAACACGCCAAGGCCATGGTCTACTCGGTGACCGAGGGCGAGGACAAGCCGCTGAAGTATCCGGTGATGTTCCGGTCTGTCGACGTGGTGCTGCTGAACAAGATCGACCTGGTGCCCCACCTGGACGTGGACGTCGACAGCTACATCGCCCACGTCCGCAAAGTCAATGCGACAGCGTCGATTTTGCCGGTCAGTGCCCGCACCGGCGATGGTATGGCCGCGTGGTTCGGCTGGCTGCGGCGCTTCGCCACGGATGAGGACTGAACGGCGCCTCCGCCCGCGCACTCCTGCGAAACGTTCGCAGGAGCAGCGCCCCGTTTCGACGCAACCGTCGCGGCGGATCAGCTAAGCGCGACAAGGCTTTTCACCACTGTACAACACGTGCCTACTAATCAGTAATGTCGAACCGTTGACAACGCCCAATAGCGGGAGTAGACCCAAAAAATAGCGCTGCGCAAGTGGGCCGACGGTCGACTCCGGCGGCGCCAGGAGCCCCAGCCCGGCTCCGGAAAGCTGCAGCATGCCAACGGAAGCAGCAGTCAAGGCAGAACAAACATTGATCCATGTTCTATGGATAAACGCGGGCCTCAGTTGTGACGGCGATTCGGTGGCATTGACTGCTGCCACCCAGCCCAGCGTCGAGGAGATCGCCTTGGGAGCGTTGCCCGGACTCCCCCAGGTCGCGGTGCACTGGCCCCTGATCGACTTCGAATGCGGACCCAACGGAGGCGCGGACGACTTCCTGGAGTGGTTCTTCAAAGCCGATCGCGGCGAGCTGGAACCATTTGTTCTCGTGGTCGAAGGCTCCATCCCGAACGAGAAGATCAAGGACGAGGGCTATTGGTGCGGCTTCGGCAACGACCCCGCCACCGGGCAGCCGATGACCACCAGTGAGTGGCTCGACCGGTTGGCGCCCAAGGCCACCGCCATCGTGGCGGTGGGGACCTGCGCCACCTACGGGGGCATCCACGCGATGGCCGGCAACCCGACGGGGGCGATGGGTGTGCCGGACTACCTGGGCTGGGACTGGAAGAGCAAGGCGGGCATCCCGATCGTGTGCGTGCCGGGCTGCCCGATCCACCCGGACAACCTGTCGGAGACGTTGACCTACCTGCTGTACATGGCGACCGGTCAGGCACCGATGATCCCGCTCGACGACGCGCTACGGCCACAGTGGCTGTTCGGCAAGACCGTGCACGAGGGCTGCGACCGGGCCGGCTACTACGAGCAGGGCGACTTCGCCACCGAGTACGGGTCGCCGAAATGCATTGTGAAGCTTGGCTGTTGGGGACCCGTGGTCAAATGCAATGTGCCCAAGCGCGGATGGATCAACGGCGTCGGGGGTTGCCCCAACGTCGGCGGAATCTGCATTGGCTGCACCATGCCGGGGTTCCCGGACAAGTTCATGCCGTTCATGGACGAACCGCCGGGCGGCAAGATCTCGAGCACCGCGTCGGGCTTGTACGGAGCCGTGATTCGCAGTCTGAGGGGTATCACGGAACGCACCGTCGACAAGGAGCCGCGGTGGCGCCACAACGGCGACCAACTCACCACTGGAGCGCGCCGCACCTGGTAGGTCACCTACCGGGTCGGTGCGCTCCTTATCCACATTCGTAGCCGAAGAGCCGTCGCCGCATCAGCCGACGCGCAAGCAGCCCCAGCGGGAAGAAGTAACGCGATGACAACCATCAGCCCTGAAGCCACCCAAGCCAAGCGGGAACCTGGCCAACTGGTCGACATGGCCTGGGACCCCATCACCAGGATCGTGGGCAGCCTGGGCATCTACACCAAGATCGACTTCGAGAACAAGGAAGTCGTCGAGTGCCACAGCACCTCGTCGATCTTCCGCGGTTACTCGATCTTCATGAAGGGCAAGGATCCTCGCGACGCCCACTTCATCACCAGCCGCATCTGCGGCATCTGCGGTGACAACCACGCCACCTGTTCGTGCTACACGCAGAACATGGCCTACGGCGTCAAGCCGCCGCATCTGGGCGAGTGGATCGTCAACCTCGGCGAGGCCGCGGAATACATGTTCGACCACAACATCTTCCAGGAAAACCTGGTCGGCGTGGACTTCTGCGAGAAGATGGTCTCCGAGACCAATCCGAGCATCCTGTCGCTGGCCGAGAAGACGCCCGCCCCGCACGCGGACGCCCACGGGTACCGGACGATCGCGGACATCATGCGCTCGCTCAATCCGTTCAGCGGTGAGTTCTACCGCGAGGCGCTGGTGGTCAGCCGCTGGACGCGAGAGATGTTCTGCCTGATGGAAGGCCGCCACGTGCACCCGTCGACGCTCTACCCCGGCGGGGTAGGCACCGTCGCGACCGTCCAGCTGATGACCGACTACATGACGCGCCTGATGCGGTACGTCGAGTTCATGAAGAAGGTCGTGCCCATGCACGACGATTTGTTCGACTTCTTCTACGAGGCCCTGCCCGGCTACGAGAAGGTCGGGCTGCGCCGGACCCTGCTGGGCTGCTGGGGCTCCTTCCAGGACCCCGAGGTGTGCAACTTCGAGTACAAGGACATGGAGCGCTGGGGCAACGCCATGTTCGTCACCCCGGGCGTGGTGGTGGACGGCAAGTTGGTCACCCATTCGCTGGTGGACATCAACCTGGGCATCCGAATCCTTTTGGGCAGTTCGTATTACGACGACTGGACCGACCAGGAGATGTTCGTCAAGACCGATCCGCTGGGCAACTCGGTGGACCGACGCCACCCGTGGAACCAGCACACCAACCCGCACCCGCAGAAGCGCGACATGGAAGGCGGCAAGTACAGCTGGGTGATGTCACCGCGCTGGTTCGACGGCAAGGACCACCTGGCGCTGGACACCGGCGGCGGCCCGCTGGCCCGGCTGTGGTCGACGGCGCTGGCCGGCCTGGTCGACATCGGTTACGTCAAGGCGACCGGCAACAGCGTCAAGATCAACCTGCCCAAGACGGCGCTGAAGGGGCCCGTCGAATTGGAGTGGCACATCCCCAAGTACGGCAGCAACACGATCGAACGTGACCGGGCGCGCACCTACTTCCAGGCCTACGCGGCGGCGTGCGCTTTGCACTTCGCCGAGAAGGCGCTCGAGGAGATCCGCGCCGGGCGCACCAAGACGTGGGAGCGCTTCGAGGTGCCCGACGAGGCCATCGGATGCGGGTTCACCGAGGCGGTGCGCGGCGTGCTCAGCCACCACATGGTGATCCGGGACGGCAAGATCGCCAACTACCACCCGTACCCGCCCACACCGTGGAATGCCAACCCCCGCGACAGTTTTGGCACCCCAGGCCCGTACGAGGACGCGGTGCAGGGGCAACCGATCTTCGAGGAGAACGGCCGGGACAGCTTCAAGGGGATCGACGTCATGCGCACGGTGCGCAGCTTCGATCCGTGCCTGCCATGTGGTGTGCACATGTACCTGGGCAAGGGCAAGACGCTCGACAGACTGCACACGCCCACCCAGTCACCCGCTGCGGAGTGACACATGGCGGAGCCGGGCGCAGCGGGTCGGCACCGTTAAAGGAGTGACGCATGGCGGATCGCCCGGCGAACCCCGAGACCGACACGCAGTGGCGCACAGCTGGCGATCGGATCCAGACACTGCTGGATTCCTGCGCCGCGGGCGGGGCCGCCGCGTATGACCATGCGCAACAACTGGTTCGCGAGGTAGTCGGGCTGTACGGCGCCGGGCTGGAGCGGATCATGCGGATGGCCGCCGAGCCCGGGCCGGACGGGGGGCTGGTCGAGCGGCTGGCCACCGACGACCTGGTGGCCAGCCTGCTCCTGGTGCACGGCCTGCATCCGCACGACGTGCACCGCAGGGTCGCCGATGCGCTGGATCGGGTGCGCCCCTACCTGGGTTCGCATGGCGGCGACGTCGACCTGCTCGAGGTCGTTCCAGGCGAACGCCCGGACGAATTCACCGTGCGGCTGGCGTTCACAGGCAGCTGCAAGAGCTGCCCGTCGTCGGCGGTCACCCTGGAGCTAGCCGTGCAGGACGCGGTTCGCGCGGCGGCGCCGGAGGTCTCCTCGATCGAGGCGGTCGCCGCCGCCGACACGACCGCTCCGGCGGGCGTCATCCCCGCCGAATCGCTACTGGCGCACGTGCATTCGAACGGACATGGACCTACCACCTGGCACGCGGCCCCCGAGCTTGCCGAGCTGCACCCCGGTGACGTCGCGGGATTCGTCATCGACGGCGTGACCCTGCTGGCCTGCCGGGTGGGTGACCGGACATTCGCCTACCGGGATCACTGCCCGGTGTGCGCCGCCTCGATGAAGGGTTCCCAACTGCGCGAGCGGCTGCTGCGCTGCGCGGGCTGCGGGACGGATTTCGACGTCGTCCACGCCGGAACCGCGGCGGTCGACGGTTCGGCCGCTCATCTCGAACCGATTCCCCTGCTGACTCACGACGGCCTGCTGTCGGTGGCGTTGCGGGGCGACGCGATGGGCGCGCCGGCATGACCGCCGGCGACGATGCAGAACGAAGTGATGCTGAGGAGCGGCGCATATGACAGGTCCCTTCGACGTCCTGGCCCGCATCAGGAGCGACCGGCGCGCCCCCGAGCCCGCGGGCGAACGCTGCGAGATGTGCGCCGAGCCGATCGCCGACGAGCACCAGCACGTGGTCAATGTGGCCGGCCGCCAACTCATGTGCGTCTGCCGCGCCTGCTATCTGCTGTTCACCGACTCGGCGGCCGACCTGCGCTACCGCGCGGTGCCCGACCGGTACCTGTCGTTTCCCGATTTCGCGCTGGATCGCCTGGTGTGGGAGGCGCTGCAAATCCCGGTGGGGGTCGCCTTCTTCTTCACCAACTCCGCCCTGGGCCACACCGTCGCCTTCTACCCCGGACCGGCCGGAGCATGCGAATCCGAGCTGGACATGAAGGTCTGGGAAACCATCCGCGACGCCGACTCACGGGTGAGCCTGCTCGCCGACGACGTGGAGGCGCTGCTGGTCCGAGTCGCCGACAGCGCCCAGGATGGGGAATTGCCGCAACCGGAAACGTATTTGGTCCCGATCGACGCCTGCTACGAATTCGTCGGACGCCTGCGCATGGTATGGCGCGGCTTCGACGGCGGCCAGCAGGCCCGCGAATTCATCGACGGCTTCTTCGACCGGCTCGCCGCCCGCGCCGTGAAGACACTCCCATGAACGTCAGCTTCGACGTGCTGGACGTGACGGCCGAGCCGTACACCGTCAGCCCGATGTTGACCGCCCGCGTCGCCGTCACCGCGGCCGGCGACGACCCGGTGCACGCCATCGCCCTGCGTTGCCAGGTCCGCATCGAGCCGCTGCGTCGTTCCTACTCCGACGACGAAGCGGCCGGGCTGATGGACCTGTTCGGCGGCCGCGAACGCTGGGCCAGCACCCAGCGCACCTTCCTCTGGCAGCATTGCACCGCCATGGTGCCCGGCTTCACCGGCCACACCACCGCCACCCTGCCGCTGGATTGCACCTACGACTTCGAGGTGGCCGCCGCCAAATATCTGCACGCGCTGCGCGACGGGGCGGTGCCCCTGCAGTTCCTGTTCAGCGGAACGGTTTTCGTCAACTCCGAGCGCGGGTTCTCGGTGCAGCAGGTGTCGTGGGACTGCGAGGACAACTACGCGATGCCCGTCACGGTCTGGCGCGACCTGGTCGCACAGCACTATCCGAACAGCGGATGGATCCGGCTGAGCCACGAAACCATCACCGAGCTGGCCCGCTACAAGTCGGCCCGCGGGATGCTCGACTTCGACCACGCCGTTACCTCGCTGCTGGATGCCACCGATCGCGAGGTGACCCGATGACGTCGAGTTGGGATCGGGCCCGTACGGTCGCCGACGCGGTGCTCTACGAAGGCTATCTGCTCTACCCGTACCGGGGGACGTCGAGCAAGAACCAATCACGCTGGCAGTTCGGGGTTTTGGGGCCAAGCGGTGCGGTTGAGACCGGCCTGGGCGAGGACGATGCCCTTGCCGCACAGTTTTTGGTCGACGGCGCCCGGGCGCTGACGCTGGTGGTGCGGTTCCTGCAATTGCAGCACCGGCGGGCCGAAAGGGCCACCGATGGCGGCGATTTCGAACCCGTCGACGAGCTGAGCACCGCGACCGGATCGTGGCTCACCTGGGACGAGGCGGTGGAGTGCGAGGTCTCCTTCGGCCCCCTCGCGTTCGGCGATCAACCCTGGTCGCTCCCGGTGACGGCACTGGGGGCAACCGACCTCGAGATGTTGGACGGCGGCCGGCTGGTCCGCGAACGCCACGAGATTCGGGGCGTGTTGACCGTCACCAGCCAGCCCGACGGCGACCTGCAACGCGTGTCGGTACGGGTCACCAACACCGGCGCACCCGTGAGCGCACAGGACGATAAAGATTCAGTCATCGCACGATCCTTGATCGGAACGCACCTCATCGCCGAAGTGGTTGGCGGCCGGTTCGTCTCGTTGCTCGAGCCGCCGCAGAGCGCGACCGACGCGGCGTCCCGATGCGCGCAGCATCGCTGCTTCCCAGTGCTGGCCGGCCCCCCGGGCACCGACGACATGCTGCTGATCTCGCCGATCATCCTCTACGACCACCCCGAGGTCGCCGAACAGAGCGACACCGCCCTGTACGACTGCACCGAGATCGACGAGATCCTCACCCTGCGCGTCATGACCATGACCGACGACGAGAAGGCACAGGCCCGGGCCACCGACCCGCGGGCCGCACGGATCATCGACGAATGCGACGCCATGTCGCCCGAGGCCATGGCCCGGCTGCACGGCGTGCTGCGCGATCCGCACGGGCTCGAGGTCTCCGCCGGACTGGTGCCCGAAATTCCCGACGGCATGGACTGGTGGGACCCGATGGCCGACAACGCGGTTCGCCCCGAGATCGACGCGGTGCTGGTGAACGGGGTCCGGGTAGCGCGCGGCAGCAAGGTCCGGTTGCGACCGCGGCGCAACGCCGACGCCCAGGACATCTTCGTCGCCGGCAAGACCGCCCGCGTCACATCGGTGCACGAGGACGTCGAGGGCAACAAGCACGTCGCCGTCGTCGTCGACGAGGACCCAGCCGCCGACCTGCACGACTGGTACGGCCGCTACCTGTACTTCTCCCCCGACGAAGTCGAGCCGCTGCAATCGCAGCACAGCACAAACCCCTGAAAGGAGTTCGTCATGGAAGTCCTCGGTTGGATCTTCATCGCCATGGTCGCGCTGGTGGTCGCAATCGCCCTGGCCCTCGGCGCGATATCCGTGCCCGATGCCCGCCGCTATCTGAAGTTGAGGCGGATGTAGCCGACGCGGGTGCCACCATGACTTCGCGCATCCTGGTAGCCGGGATCGGCAACATCTTCCTGGGCGACGACGGGTTCGGCTCCGAGGTGGTCCGCAACGCCGCACTGCCCCAAGACGATCCGACGGTTCAGGTCATCGACTACGGCATCCGTGGCATGCACCTGGCCTATGACCTGCTCGAGGAGTGGGACACGCTGGTTCTCGTCGACGCCGTGCCCAGCCGGGGCCATCCCGGCACGTTGCACGTCTTTCAGGCCGAGCACGACGGGCCGTCCGAGACGAGCGGCCTGGACGGTCACAGCATGGACCCGGCCGCCGTCTTCGCCAGCCTGCGGGCCCTGGGCGGCCACCCGCCCTACACCGTGGTCGTCGGGTGCGAGGCGGGCAGCGTCCAGGAGGGCATCGGCCTGACCGAGCCGGTCGCCCAGGCCGTCCCCCGGGCGGCGCGGGCGGTCGAAGAGATCGTCGCCGCGCTGCACCCGTCCTCGTCGACCGAAAAGGGGTGCTGAGCCATGTGTTTGGGCATACCCGGCCAGGTCATCGGAATGCTGGACGGTTTCGAGGGCCAGCTGGCACTGGTCGACGTCACCGGCGAACAGCGCAAGGTCAATGTCGGCATGTTGCCGGACGAGACGTTCGCGCCCGGTGACTGGGTGATCATCCACATGGGCTTCGTCGTCGAGAAGACCGATCAGGCCGGCGCCGAACAGGCCATGGCCGGGCTGGAGTTGATGGGCCGGGGCCGCGCGGGCCCCGCACTGAGCCCGGAGGCTTGAGATGACCGAAATTGCCGAAGCCACGATGCTGTTGCGGCCCGAAGAGACCCGGGTGCGGCGACGCGTCATGGTGACCGGCGTGGTTCAAGGGGTCGGCTTCCGCCCGTTCGTGCACCGGATCGCGACCGAACTGGGTCTGGCCGGGTTTGTCGGCAACGACTCGGGTGCGGTGTTTCTCGAGGTGCAGGGCCGGCCGGAGCGGGTGGCGGAGTTCGCGCGCCGGCTGCGGGCGCAGGCGCCGCCCCTGGCGCGGATCACCGGCGTCCACGTCACCGACGTCGCGGTCGACCCCGCCTGCCCGCCCGAATTCCGCATCGCGCCAAGCCGATTGGCTCCCGGGGCGACCACGCCGATCCCACCCGACATCGCCGTGTGCGACGACTGCCTCGCCGAACTGTTCGACCCGCACGACCGGCGGTACCGGCACCCGTTCGTGACCTGTACCAACTGCGGGCCGCGGTTCACCATCATCGAGCGACTGCCGTACGACCGGCCGGCCACCACCATGTCGGCGTTCGCCATGTGTGCGCGCTGCGCCGCCGAATACCACGATCCGGCGGATCGCCGCTTCCACGCGCAACCGATCGCCTGCCCCGACTGCGGGCCGACGCTGTGGTTCACCTCGCCGGCCGGCCGGGTGACCGGCTCCGATGCGGCACTGAGCGCCACCCAGGCCGCGCTGGCCTCCGGCGCGGTGGTGGCCGTCAAGGGCATCGGCGGCTACCACCTGGCGTGCGCCGTCGACGACGCAACCGCGGTCGCCGCGCTGCGGGCACGGAAAGCGCGCGGCGCCAAGCCCTTTGCCATGCTCGTCCGCGATCTCGATGTGGCGCGCCGCTACGCCTACGTCGACGACGCCGAGGCCGCGGTGCTGGCCAGCCCGGCCCGCCCGATCGTCCTGCTGCGTCGGCGCCCTCGCGCCGCGGTGGCCGGGGGCGTCGCGCCCGGCAGCCCGCTGCTGGGCCTGATGCTGCCCTACTCCCCCATGCATCACCTGCTGCTGGCGGCGGTGCCGGACGGTCCCGGACCGGGGCCCGACGCGCTGGTGCTGACCAGCGCCAACCGCTCCGACGAGCCCATCTGCTTCACCGAGGAGGATGCGGCGCAACGCCTTCCCGGTCTGTGCGACGCGGTCCTCGACCACGACCGGCCCATCCATGTGCCGTGTGACGACTCGGTGGTGCGCGTCGTCCACGACGAGCAGGGCGCCCACGAGCTGCCCGTCCGCCGGTCCCGGGGCTATGCGCCGCTGCCGGTCGACCTACACATCGAGGGTCCCACCGTGCTGGCCGTGGGCGGCGAACTGAAGAACACCTGCTGCCTCACCGACGGCGGCCGGGCGTACCTGTCCGGCCACATCGGCGACATGGCCACCTGGGAGACGCTGCGCGCGTTCGAGCGCGCGGTGTCCCAGCTCAGCGAAATCCGCGGCCGGCCCGTGCGGTTGGCCGCCGACCTACACCCCGGCTATCACACCCGCAGCTGGGCCGAGCGCCACGCGGACGAGCGCCCGCTGGACCTGGTGCAGCACCACCACGCCCACGTCGTCTCGCTGCTGGCCGAACACGGTCGCCTCGGCGAACCCATCATCGGGGTCTCCTTCGACGGCACCGGTTACGGGTGTGACGAAACGATCTGGGGCGGTGAGATTTTGGCCCTCGGAACGCGAAGCCACCGTTTCGTGCGGGCCGGACACCTGCTGGCGGTGCCGCTGCCCGGCGGCGACGCCGCCGTGCGCAACCCGTGGCGGATGGCGCTGTCCCAGTTGTGGATGGCCGACATCGACTGGACCCCCGACCTGGCGCCGGTGGCCGCAGCGAGCGCCGACGAACTAGGGCTCATCCGTTCGCAATTGGAGACCGGGACGGGCTGCGTGCCGTGTTCGAGCATGGGCCGCCTGTTCGACGCGGTCGCCTCCCTGCTCGGAGTGCGACACCGCATCGACTACGAGGGACAGGCCGCGATCGAACTCGAGGCGCTGGCCCAGTCGGTCGGCGTGGAGTCCGCGCGGCCGTCGCTGCCGCTGGCGGTGCGCCCCGACGGGGTGATCGATCCCGCCCCGATGGTGCAGACCATGGTCGCGGCGCTGTACGCCGGAACGCCAGCGGCGACGCTGGCGGCGGCGTTTCACCGGGCCGTCGCCGAGGCCGTCACCGAGGTGGTCACCCGGGTGGCGGGCCCCACCCGGCTGGTGGGCCTCACCGGCGGGGTTTTCCAGAACGTGCTGTTGTTACGGGCCTGTCGTACGAGGCTGCAGCACAACGGGTTTGAAGTTCTCACCCATCATGTCGTGCCGCCGAACGACGGCGGGCTGGCGCTGGGCCAGGCCGCGGTCTCGGTGCTGATCGCGCAGGAGGAGTCGACGCGATGATCACCACCGCCATCGATCGCGGCCTGAGTGCCGAACTGGCCGAAGACCTCGCCGCCACCGCCCTGACACTGGCCAAACGATTCGCCGCCGGCGCGACCATGTGGTCCATCGCGCCGTCGTGGGAACCGCACGCGCTGCACATCGCGGTGGAATTCGTGCATCCGGTGATCATGGGCAAGCGGGCCCTGCCGGCGGTCGCGCTGACCGGGCCCGATCTGGTGGATCTGGTCCGGGTCTCGGTGCGGCCCGGCGACATCGTGGTCGCGGTCTCGGGTGCGGACAACGCGCAGGTGCGCTCGGTGATGCGCCGCGCACCGGCCTGGGGCGCCACCACGATCTGGATCGGCAGCGGCGAGCGGCCAGCGGCCGCGATGGCCGATCATGTGCTCTGGCTGGACGATCCCGACCCGCGTGTCCCGGCCACCGGCGGCTTCGTGCTGTTCTACCACCTGCTGTGGGAGCTGACCCATGTGTGCTTCGAACACTCCGGGCTGCTCAAACCCAACCCCGACGACGACGTCTGTGTCACATGCAGCGACGAGGGCCGGCTCGGCGAAGTGGTCAGCGCTTCGGTCGGCGGACAAGCCCGGGTGCGCACCGCCCGGGGGGTCGAGGACGTGGTCACCACGCTCGTCGACCCAGTCGCTCCGGGTGAGTTGGTGCTGGTGCATGCCGGCATGGCGATCAGTCGCGTGGATGAGGAGGACGTTTCATGAGCCCGGCCGACGAACCCACCAATTTCCTGTACCCGTTCATCGACGCCGAAGAAGACGACCCGTCGGCGCTGCTCGCCGACCTGGCCGCCTCCGCCCACGCCAAAGCGTCGGAAAGCCTGGCGTTGCGGCGGTCCACGCTCGAAGCCAACGCCGAGCTGCTGGCGGCGGCCGCCGCCGAGCTCGCCCGCCGATTCGCCGCCGGCGCAAGGATGTTCACCTTCGGCAACGGCGGCAGCTGCACCGACTGCACCACGCTGGCGAGATTGTTCGCCCGGCCACCGCTGGGCAAGCCGCTGCCGGCGTGGTCGTTGACCGCCGACCAGGCGATCCTGACCGCGTTGGGCAACGACGTCGGGTTCGAGCTGGTGTTCGCCCGGCAACTGATCGCCCGCGCCAAGGACGGCGACATCGCGCTCGCGATGTCGACCAGCGGCGGTTCGCCCAACCTGCTGGCCGCCCTGGCCGAGGCGCACAAGCGCGGCCTGTACACCATCGGCTTCGCCGGCTACGACGGCGGCGCCTTCGTGGACAACCCGAACGTGGACGCCTGCTTCGTCGTTCGTTCGCAGAGCGTGCACCGAATCCAGGAGGCGCAGGCGTTGGTCGGCTACCAGTTGTGGCTGGCCGTCCACGAAAACCTCGGCAGCGATCAGGGTTTGGGGGCGGCGTGATGAACAACCCGGCAAGTGACTACCTGTCGTCGGGGCCGCGGTTCGGCGAAGGTGACGTGATCGAGCGGATCGAGTCGTTCCGCCGGCGCCGCCCCCGGCTGCTCGACGATCACGTGACGCTGGCGCACGGCGCCGGCGGCAAGGCATCGGCGGCGCTGGTGGACGCCGTGTTCGTGGAGGCGTTCCGCAACCCGCTGCTCGAGTCGCTGGGCGACGGCGCCGTCCTGGCTTTACCCGGCGGCGAGCGGCTGGCGATGTCCACGGATTCGTTTGTGGTGCAGCCCCGCCGGTTTCCCGGGGGTTCCCTGGGTGCCCTCGCCATCCACGGCACCTGTAACGACCTGGCGGTGGCCGGCGCCGTGCCGTCCTGGATCTCGGCGGCGTTCGTGCTCGAAGAGGGTTTTGGAATCGCCGAATTGAAGGAGATCGTCGCCGACATGGCCGCGGCGGCCGCGGCCGCCGGCGTGCAGGTCGTCACCGGCGACACCAAAGTGGTGCCCCGAGGCGCGGCCGACGGACTGTTCATCACCACCGCCGGAACCGGTGTCATCCCCGCGGGCCGCACGCTGTCCGCGCAGTCGGTGCGCGCCGGCGACAAGGTGCTGTTGTCGGGGTCCATGGGCGACCACGGCATGGCGGTGATGCTGGCCCGAGGTGATCTGGCCATCGAGGCCGACATCGCCTCCGACACCGCGTCGATCAGCCCGTTGGTGGAGCTGTTGTTGGCGGCGGCCCCGGCCACCCGATGGATGCGCGATGCGACGCGCGGCGGCGTCGGCACGGTGTGCAACGAGCTGGCCCAGGCCTGCGGCCTCGGAGTGTTGCTCGAAGAGGAGCGACTCCCGGTGGCGCCCATGGTCAATGGCGCCTGTGAGTTGCTCGGCATCGATCCGCTGTACGTCGCCAACGAAGGGAAGTTCGTCGCCGTCGTCGCACCGCAGGAGGCCCGGGCCGGTCTGGACGCGTTGCGCTCGCATCCGTTGGGCGCCGACGCGGCCGAGGTCGGGGAGATTGTCACCGAACCCGCCGAAAGCGTGGTGCTGCGTACGGGATTCGGCGGCACCCGGATCGTCGACATGCTCGTCGGGGATCCGTTGCCGCGAATCTGCTAGGAGGTAACCAGATGTGTCTTGGAATTCCGGGCCGGATCGTCGAGATCACCGATCCAGCCAATTGCTTGGCGAAGGTGGACGTCAGTGGTGTGCAGCGGACCATCAGCGTCCGGCTGCTCGAAGACGACCTGCCCGCACCGGACGACTGGGTGCTGGTGCACGTCGGATTCGCGATGGCCAAGATCGACGAAACCGAGGCGTTGCTGACCTTGGCCGCCATCAAGAAACTCGGCGACGCCTACACGACCGAAATGCAGGCCTTCGATTCGTCGGCCATCGTTTGACGAGGAGCGGCAATGAAATTCGTTGACGAATTCCGCGACCCGGCCGCGGCGCGCAAGCTGCTGGTGGCCATCGAGCACCTGGCCGGGACAGACGGTGAGGAGTTCAAGTTCATGGAGGTGTGCGGCGGTCATACGCACACCATCTACCGGCACGGCATCGAACACCTGCTGCCCGACAACGTCGAACTGGTGCACGGCCCGGGCTGCCCCGTCTGCGTGATCCCGATGGGACGCATCGACGACGCGATGTGGCTGGCCGGCCAGCCCGATGTGATCTTCACCTGCTTCGGCGACATGATGCGGGTGCCCGGCTCGCACGGCAGCCTGCTGGACGCCAAGGCCCGCGGGGCCGACGTCCGGTTCGTCTACTCCCCGCTGGACGCGTGCAAGATCGCGGTCGACAACCCCGACAAACAAGTGGTGTTCTTCGCCATCGGTTTCGAGACCACCGCGCCCTCGACCGCGGTGACGCTGGTGCGGGCCCGCGAGCTGGGCCTGCCCAACTTCAGCGTGTTCTGCAACCACGTCACGATCGTGCCGCCGATCAGGGCCATCCTCGAGTCGCCGGACCTGCGGCTGTCCGGCTTCATCGGACCCGGGCACGTGTCCACCGTGGTCGGCAACCGGCCCTACCGGTTCGTGCCCGAGGTGTACCGGAAGCCGTTGGTGGTGGCCGGTTTCGAACCCCTGGACATCCTCGCCTCGGTCGCGATGCTGCTGCGCCAGATCCGCGAGGGCCGCTGCGAGGTGGAGAACCAGTACAAGCGCGTGGTGCCCGAGCGTGGCAACCCCGCGGCCCTGGCGTTGCTGGGCAGGGTGTTCGCGCTGCGGCCCCACTTCGAATGGCGCGGGCTGGGCTTCATCTCGCAAAGCGCGCTGCGGCTGCACGACGACTTCGCCGAGTTCGACGCCGAGCTGCGGTTCGCGATGCCCGGCGTGCGGGTCGCCGACCCGAAGGCCTGCCAATGCGGTGAGGTGCTCAAGGGTGTGCTCAAGCCTTGGGAATGCAAGGTTTTCGGCACCGCCTGCACACCCGAGACCCCGATCGGAACGTGCATGGTCTCGCCCGAAGGGGCGTGCGCGGCCTATTACAACTTCGGCCGCATGCACCGCGACGCGGTCAAGCTGGTGGGGCGCACTTGACCGATTCCCGCGGTGCCGAGATGTTCGCGCGCTACGCCTACGCGCCCAACGCGCTGGGCTACTGCGGTCCGCCGTTGGGAGCCACCCTGCGGGGCGGGTCGGTCGCCGACGTGCGCAGGGCGGCGACGCAGTTCTCCGGGGCCTGGCCGTATCTGCGAGTGCTGTCGGAGCTGACCGGCATCGCCGACCCGTTGGATTACCGCCTGGTCGAATCCTATTGGCTCGGCGGTGGCGTCGCCGCCGACCTCGACCCGCAGCGATTCTTCGACGCGCTGCTCGAGATCATCGGCCCGCAGGCGGGCCACTACTGGTCGCACCTCACCGCGGATCTGGCGGGCGAGGCGGCCGGCAACCACTGCTTCCACGTGTTCGGGGTATATCCGTGGACGCGCTTCCTGGGCCGCGGTACCGACGCACAACCGCTGAGCGTGCTGGACAACTGCCGAATCACATCCGGCACAGTGCTTTCCCGCGACGCGGACCGCGTTGAGGTGTTGTGCCGCAGCCTGACCTGGGACGGTCAGGCGCTGGCGCTGTCGACACCGTCGGCGCGCGCGCTCGACGTGTGGGTTGACGGCTACAGCGCGGTCCCCGACGTGGCCGCCGGCGATGTGGTGGCGATGCACTGGGGCCGGTTGTGTGGCCGCCTGTCGCCGGTGCAGCTGTGCGCGCTGACCGACAGCACGAACCGGCAGCTGCTGGTGACCGGCCATCGACTGGCGCACGTCTGACTTCGCCACCAGACTGGCCCCGTGCCCGGTTCTCTGCGCGACGTGCTGCCCGCCGCGGCCACCCTGCTCGGGGTCCCGGGCGGCTCGCACCCACCGGACGAACTGGCGGTGGCGGAGTCGGTGGACGCGGACCGGATCGACCGGGTGCTCGTCGTGCTGGTGGATGGACTGGGCTGGGACCTGCTCCCCCAGCTGGCCGGCAGCGCCCCACTGCTGGCCTCCGTGCTGGCCGGTGGCACCGGCCGACTGACCCGGCTGGACTGCACGTTCCCGTCGACCACGCCGACCAGCCTGGTGTCGCTTGGCACCGGCGCGCAGCCGGGCGAGCACGGGATCCTGGGCTTCACGCTCCGGGTGCCGGGCACCGATCGGGTGCTCAACCACGTCCGCTGGCGTGACGACCCGCCGCCCGCCACGTGGCAGCCGGTGCCGACGTGGTTCGAGCGGCTCCAGGCGGCGGGCGTGAGCGCCCGAGCGGTGTTGCCCGCGGTGTTCGTCGGCAGCGGGCTGACCGACGCCGCCTACCGCGGCGCCGAGCTGCACCCGGCGGATCCGGCCGACGACTACGCGCGGCTGGTGGCCGACGTGCTGCACGCGGGGCCCGGGCTGGTCTACGGCTACACCGCCGAGCTCGACACCGCCGCCCACGTCTTCGGGATCGGTTCGCAGCAGTGGCATGACGCGGCCACCAACGTCGATGCGCTGCTGACCCGCCTGCTCGAGGCGCTGCCGCCGACCGCGGCGATGCTGGTCACCGCCGACCACGGCGGCATCAACGTCCCACAGCGGGCGCGGATCGACCTCGACTCCGACCCCAGGCTGAGCGAGGGAATCGAGGTGGTGGCCGGCGAACCGCGGGTGCGGTATCTGCACACCGTGCCGGGGGCGGCCGGCGACGTGCGGGCGGCGTGGGGCGAGCTGCTGGACGGCAGCGCCACCGTGTACGGCCGCGAGCAGGCGGTGGCCACCGGCATGTTCGGGACGGTCGCCCCGCACCACCTGGAACGTCTCGGCGACGTGGTCGTCGTCTGCTCCGGTGACGCTGCGGTACTGGCCAGCGCGCACGAGCCCCCGGAAACGTCTCGCCTGGTCGGCTTTCACGGCGGAGCCACCGCGGCGGAGATGGCCATCCCGCTCATCGTTTTCGGGCCGTAACTGCGCAAACACACACCGGACTCGGATCGAGTTCACAGCTCGTTTAGACCGTTCGCCGATTTTTGCGCGCTACATTCGGTGCACTGTGGTTTCCCGGGGCGTTGGCGAGACTCGGCGATGGCAGGCGGCCATCGCGGTTGCCGCAGCGCTGGCGGCCTTCACCGCCCTGATCGCGGGTTCGGCGCTGCGACCCGCCTTCTCCGCGGCGGCACCGCCGGAGCCCGCCGCGTGGTCCGCAGGACTCGGCGCGGCCGCGGGACTGACGCACGGTCGTCTGCCCGCCCTCGGCCAGCCCGCCGTGGCGGCGTCGCGCGTCGGCGCGCCGGCGAACAAGACCAACCGCAAGCCGTTCCACAGCGCGTGGACGACGAAGGAGCGGCCCCTGACCTGGAACCGCGTGTCGGCACAATCGGTGCTGGCGCCGGTGCCGTTGTCGTTCACCCCGATAGGGTTTGCGCCCGCCGGCGCCCGATCCCGCGCGCCGGCGGTCACTTTGTCCGACCGAGATATCTTGACCCAGATCTGCGTCGCCCGTAGCTGATTGTGGCGCCCGGGCCGAGCGCGCCTCGCCCACCGGCTTGTAACCCCGGCGTCTATCTCGTGAAGGAACACCCTCATGTTTTCGGGCACAACTCACACCGCCACTCTCGGGCGGAGGCTGTAATGGATTTCGCGACGCTACCTCCGGAGATCAACTCCGGGCTGATGTACTCGGGACCCGGCGCGGGCTCGATGATGCGGGCCGCGGCGGCATGGGATGCGCTGGCGGCGCGGCTCTTTACCGCGGCGGCCGACTATCGGGCGGTGACCGCGAAGCTGGCTGCGGCCGACGCGGGCTTGGCCCCGGCGGCGCTCACCGCAGCCGCACGCTACGTCGACTGGCTCGAGACGGTCGCGGCCCGCGGTGAGCAAGCGGCCACCCAGCTCGCGGCGGCGGCGGGCGCGCATCAGACGGCCTTCACGGCGACTGTCTCGCCGCAGGCGATCGCCGGCAACCGCGCCCGACGACTCGCGCTGGCCTCGACGAATTGTCTGGGCCACCACAGCACCGTGATCGCGGACGCCGACGCCGAGTACGACGCGATGTGGGCGCAGACCACCGGCGCGATGTACGCCTACGCGCGGGCCGCGGCTGCTGCCACGGCGATGGCTCCCTTTCCCGAACCACCCGGCAATCCTGCTGTGGCCGAACGTAGTTGGGTCCTACAATCGGCCCCGGACGTCATATCGGCCGGCGGCAAGGTGATGTCGGTGATACCCGACGCTTTAGCACGGCTGTCATCGTCACCACTGCAGACGATCGATGCGTCCCTGTCCCCGGTCACCGCGCCGCTGTCGAAGCTGAACTCGGTGACCGCACCGTCGGATTTCGCGATCGCCCACCTGAATTCGGTGAACAAGACGGCGGCCCTGCAATCGCTCTTCCCGAAGCCGGCCGCCACCAATGGCGTCGAGGCGGCCTGGCGCCGCGCGGCGCCGATCGGTGCGCTGTCGGTGCCGCGCGCCTGGGCGGCCGCGGCGCCCCTGCTGCAGCGCTCGATCGACGACCGGACCGGCGAACCCATCCGCCTGGTCGCGATCAGCGAGCCGCCCGGACCGCATGCGGCCAATGAGCTGGGTTAGAGCGGGGTGACGTAGGCCGCGCTGATGCCGCCGTCGACCATGAACGTCGAGGCGGTGATGAAAGACGCGTCGTCGCTGGCCAAAAACGCTACCGCCGAGGCGATTTCGTTGGGATCGGCGAACCGGCCGACCGGGACGTGCACCAGCCGGCGCGCGGCGCGTTCCGGGTCCTTGGCGAAAAGCTCTTGCAGCAGAGGGGTGTTGACCGGCCCCGGGCACAAGGCGTTGACGCGGATGCCTTGCCGGGCGAACTGCACGCCCAGCTCGCGCGACATGGCCAGCACCCCGCCCTTGGATGCGGTGTAGGAGATCTGCGACGTCGCCGACCCCAGGACCGCGACGAACGACGCGGTGTTGATGATCGATCCCTGGCGGGCGGGCACCATGTGGCGCAGCGCCGCCCGGCAGCACAGGTACACCGACTTCAGGTTGACGTCCTGAACGCGTTGCCACGCCGGCAGCTCGGTGTTCTCGATCAGGTCGTCGTCGGGCGGGGAGATGCCGGCGTTGTTGAACGCGATGTCGATGCGCCCGTGCGCGCGCGCCGCGGTATCGAACAGCGCGTCGACCGCGCCCTCGTCGGACACGTCGGTGGGCACGAACAAGCCGGACAGTTCCTCGGCCGCCGCGCCACCGGCGTCGGCGTCGATGTCGCCCACCACGATGGTGGCGCCCTCGGCGCGCATCCGCCGCGCCGCGGCCAGCCCGATGCCGCCGCCGGCGCCGGTGACGACGGCCACCCGGCCCGCCAGTCGTTGGGTGAGATCGACCGCCACCGCCTAGTCCTCCTTGATCGCGATGAACACGTTCTTGGTCTCGGTGAAGTGCAGCGGCGCGTCCGGGCCCAGCTCACGGCCCAGCCCAGACTGCTTGAACCCGCCGAACGGGGTGCTGTAGCGCACCGACGAGTGCGAATTCACCGACAGGTTCCCGGCTTCCACCGCCCGCGAGACGCGCAGCGCGCGGGACAGGTCGTCGGTCCAGATCGATCCGGACAGGCCGTAGCTGGTGTCGTTGGCCAGCGTGACGGCGTCGTGCTCGTCGTCGAAGGCCAGCACCGTGACGACCGGGCCGAAGATCTCGTCGGTGACACAGCGGTCGGTCCGGGGTGGCGTCAGAACCGTTGGCGGGAACCAGAATCCGCGGCCGTCCGGTGCGGTGCCGCGAAACGCGACCGGGGCGTCGTCGGGAACGTACGACGCCACCTTGTCGCGGTGCGCCGCGGACACCAGCGGCCCCATCTCGGTGTCCCGAGACGCCGGGTCGCCGACGACGACGCGCGTGACGGCGGGCTCGAGTAACTCCATGAAGCGGTCATAGACGCTGCGCTGCACCAGGATTCGGCTGCGGGCGCAGCAGTCCTGACCCGCGTTGTCGAACACCCCGGCCGGCGCGGTCGCGGCGGCACGCTCCAGGTCACAGTCGGCGAAGACGATGTTGGCGCTCTTGCCGCCCAGTTCGAGGGTCACCCGCTTGACCTGTGCGGCCGCACGGGACATCACCTGCTTGCCGACCTCGGTGGACCCGGTGAACACGATCTTGCGGATGCCGGGGTGGGTGACGAACCGCTCCCCGACCACCGCGCCCCGCCCCGGCAGCACCTGCAGCAGGTCCGCGTCGAGGCCGGCCTGCACCGCCAGCTCACCGAGCCGGATCGTGGTCAGCGGCGTCACCTCGGCGGGTTTGACCAGCACGGCGTTGCCCGCGGCCAGCGCCGGCGCGAAACCCCACGACGCGATGGGCATCGGGAAGTTCCACGGGGTGATCACGCCGACCACGCCCATCGGCTCGTTGAACGTGACATCCAGGCCGCCGGTCACGGGAATCTGCTTGCCGGACAAGCGTTCCGGGCTGGCCGCGTAGAAGTTCAACACGTCGCGGACGTGACCGGCCTCCCACTCGGCCGACGCGATGGGATGCCCCGAGTTGGCGACCTCGAGGGCGGCCAGCTCGTCGAGATGGGCGTCGACGGCGGCGGCGAAGGCCCGCAGGCCGGCGGCCCGTTCGGCCGGAGCCAACCGCGCCCACCTGCGCTGGGCCGCCAGCGCCCGGACCACCGCGTCGTCGACCGCCGCGACGTCGGCGTGCTCGACCGACCGCAGCACCTCCTCGGTCGCCGGGTTGATCAGTTGCGCGGTGCTCACCTCAGCTCACGCGTCCCGCGTAGGACCGCGCGGCGTCCACGATCGCGGTGAACAGCCGCAGATCGTCCAGCGACTGCTCCGGATGCCATTGCACGGCAAGCACAAACCGGTCCCCCGGCAGCTCCAGCGCCTCGACGACGCCGTCGCCGTCCCGCGCGCTGACCACCAGGCCGTCCCCCACCTTGTCGATGGCCTGGTGGTGATAGCTCGGCGCATCGGCGGCCTCCCCGACCAGCGCGGCCAGCCGGGTGCCCGCCACGGTGCGCACCGGCAGCCGGGTGAAGACGCCGTTGCCCGCCCGGTGTCCGCTGTGCCCGAGCACATCGGGCAGGTGCTGGTGCAACGTGCCGCCCAGGGCGACGTTGAGTATCTGTGCGCCGCGGCAGATTCCGAGCACCGGCAGGCCCCGCCGCAGCGCGCCACGCAACAGCGCGAACTCCCACGCGTCGCGGTCGGTGCGGGGCGCGTCGGTGCTCGGGTGGGGTTGCTGGCCGTAGCTGGCGGGGTCCACGTCGTAGCCGCCCGTGATCACCAGGGCGTGCAGGCTGTCGAGAACCGAATCGACGATCTCGGCGTCCACCGGCTGCGGTGGCAGCAGCACCGCGATCCCGCCGGCCAGGATGACACCTTCGAAGTAGTCGGCGGGCAGGTACCCGGCGGGGATGTCCCAGATGCCGGTCTGCACCCGCTCCAGGTACGTCGTGAGGCCGACAACCGGGCGGGGCGGGCGGCCACCGTCGGACAGTGGCGATCGCAAGCGCGGCGCAGCCGGGCGCAGCGGGTCGCCACCGTCGAACTCAGAGCCGTTCAAACCCACGCATCCTCTCCCAGTCGGTGACCGCCGCGTTGAAGGCCGCCAACTCCACCCGCGCATTGTTCAGGTAATGGGCGACCACGTCGTCGCCGAACGCGTCCCGCGCGAGCGCCGAGCGTTCGAACGCCGAGGCCGCCTCGGCCAGGGTGACGGGCAACCGCTCGACGCCGGGAGTCTGGTAGGCGTTTCCCGCGCAGGGCTCCGGTAGCTCCAGGCCCCGTTCGATACCGTACAGCCCTCCGGCGACGATGGCCGCCACCGCCAGATACGGGTTGACGTCGCCGCCGGGCACCCGGCACTCGACGCGGGTGTTGGATCCATGACCGACCACCCGCAGCGCGCAGGTGCGATTGTCCAAACCCCACGCCAGCGCGGTGGGCGCGAAACTGCCGTCGGCGAATCGCTTGTAGGAGTTCACGTTCGGCGCATAGAACAGCGTGAGCTCGCTCAGGCTGGCGAGCAGGCCGGCCAGGAAACTGCAGAACGTCGAGGACATGCCGTGCGGGCGGCTGGGATCGGCGAACACGGCACCACCCTGCGAATCGCGCAGCGAGAGGTGCACGTGACAGCTGTTGCCTTCTCGCTCATCGTATTTCGCCATGAACGTCAGGCTCTTGCCATGCCGGTCGGCGATCTCTTTGGCGCCGTTCTTGTAGATGACGTGGTTGTCGCAGGTGATCAGCGCGTCGGCGTAGCGGAAACCGATTTCCTGCTGTCCCCTGTTGCATTCGCCCTTGACGGCCTCGAAGCGCAGGCCGGCGCCGATCATCCCCTGCCGGATGTCGCGCAGCAGCGGCTCCATCCGCGAGGACGCCGCGATCGCGTAGTCGATGTTGTAGTCACTGGCCGGGGTCAGCCCGCGGTAGCCGTTGGCCCACGCCTGGCGATAGGGCTCGTCGAACACGATGAATTCCAGCTCGGTCGCGACGTCGGCGGCCAGGCCGCGCTCGGCCAACCGGTCCAGTTGGCGGCGCAGGATCGCCCGCGGCGACACGGCGACCGGGCTGCCGTCGGACCAACCCACGTCGGCGATCACCAACGCCGTGCCGGGCAGCCAGGGAATGCGCCGCAGGGTGGACAGGTCGGGCCGCAGCACCGTGTCGCCGTATCCGGTGTCCCAGCTCGACACGGCGTAGCCGCTCACGGTGTTCATGTCGACGTCGACGGCGAGCAGGTACCCGCAGCACTCGGCGCCGTGCGTGGCCACCTCGTCGACGAACAACCGGGCGTCGATCCGCTTGCCGACCAGCCGGCCCTGCATGTCGGCGAACGCCACGATGACCGTGTCCACCTCAGCGGCGCCCACCAATCGCTGCAGGTCCGTCAACGACAGCATCGCGGCGCCGGGATCGGTCACGGCAGGTTCTTCACTGGCCATGACCGTCAGTCAACCAGGCGCTACCAGGTGCTGGTGCGCAGAATGATCTCGGCGGCCAGTTGCGCCGTCGACTCCTGCACGCTGCGGCGCCCCAGGTGCACCACCCGGTAATCGGCGTAGACGTAGCGCTGGCTGGCCTGCGCCACGGCCCGGGCGGCCGGCGAGCTGACCAACACGGTGGTGCCGATCTCGACCGGCGGGCAGTGCCCGTCGGTGACGGCGCCCTCGTAGTTGGAGGCCCGCGGGTGGCCGCGGTCGATCACCACCAGTCCGACGAAGCGGCCCAGCCGCGTGGCGGTCAGCTCCCAGGCGAGCTCGGCGCCGGCGCGATCGCCCATCACCACGGCCCAGCCGATGCCCAGCGCGTCGAGGATGCCGATGAGCGACTTGGGGGTCAGCCGAGAATCGAAGCCGACCACGACCGTCCGAAGCGATGCGGTGTGCAGGCGCTCGCAGACCGCGTCGTACGCCGCCGGGACGCGGTCTTCGTCGCCCAGTATGACGACGACGACGCCGTTCTCCGGGCCGGCCACCACCACCGGCACGGGGAATCCGTCCAGGGTGGTCATCATCGAGGACACCCCAGCACGCTACAACCAAACGGCATCCGTGCGCGACGATTCTTCGGCATCTGGTACGCAAATTCGTTTTTCGGCCGCGTCGTCAACGGCGGCGTTCATACCGCGCTGGGCGCGAATGCCCTAGGGGCGCAAGGCGCTTGCCAGATGCGGTCGCCGCGGCGGGGGACCATCAAGCAAGCTGAGAATACCGTCGATGTCGAGATGGGATGCCAGCAAGTCGGCGGCGACATCGAGTTGCGCGTCGCGGCGGGCGGCGACGTCAACGTCACCGACCACGAATCCGCCGCGGCCTGCCGCGTCTGCGACCCGGCGCAGCCAGCCGCGCCGGAAGTCGTCGTTGTCGAGCAGCCCGTGCCAGTGGGTCCCGAAGACCGCCCCGCGCACCACACCCTGGGGCTGGGGATCGGCGCCGCACTCGAACCAGCTCGCCTCGGCGCAGCGGGTGACCCGGCCGTGGTGGATCTCGTATCCGGACAGCGGCCGCTGCCAGCGGCGCAGGGTCTTGTCGACATCGAAGGCGATGTCGGCGTCCAACAGCCCGAGCCCGGGCACGCCCGTCGTGCCGGATTCCACCGGATCGTCTAGGCGACTGCACAGCATCTGAAATCCGCCGCAGATTCCCAGCACCGGCTTGCCCGTGCGGGCGTGCGCGGCGATCGCGTCGGCCAGGCCCTGACCGCGCAACCACGCCAGGTCCGCGACGGTGGCCTTGCTGCCCGGGATGACGATCAGGTCGGCGTCGGTGACGTCGGCGGGGTCGGTGACCCAGCGCACCAGCACGCCCGGTTCACAGGCCAGCGCCTCGACGTCGGTGGAGTTGGAGATCCGGGGCAACCGGACCGCGGCCACCCGCAGCCACTCGTCGCCGCACGGCGGGGCGGGCGTGCCGATGACGCGGTGCGCGACCACCGACAGCGAGTCCTCGGCGTCCAGCCACAGCTCGTCGGCGTACGGGAGGACGCCGTAGGTGGGCCGGCCGGTCATGTCGTGCAGCTGGCGCAACCCGGGTTCGAGCAGCGCGGGATCACCGCGGAACTTGTTGACGACGAACCCCGCGATCAGCGCCTGGTCGTCGGGCTCGAGGACCGCGACCGTCCCGAACAGGTGCGCCAACAGCCCCCCGCGATCGATGTCCCCGACCAGAAGCACCGGCAAGCCCGCGGCCCGGGCCAGTCCCATGTTGGCCAGATCGGTGGCGCGCAGGTTGATCTCGGCCGGCGAACCGGCCCCCTCGCATATCACCGCGTCGAATTCGGCACGCAGGCTTGCCAATTCGTCGCCGACGATGACTGACAGCCGTTCACGGTGCCGCACATAGCTTTTCGCGCTGACCGTGTCGGCGACCCGACCCTTGATCACCAGTTGCGAGGTGCGGTCACTGCCCGGCTTGAGCAGGATCGGATTGAAGCGCACGCTCGGTTCCAGTCCCGCCGCGCGCGCCTGGATCGCCTGGGCGCGGCCGATCTCACCGCCTTCGACGGTCACCACGGAGTTGTTGGACATGTTCTGCGCCTTGAAGGGGGCGACGCGGACCCCGCGGCGGGCCAGCAACCGGCACAGGCCCGCCACCACCACCGATTTCCCGGCGTCGGAGCTGGTGCCCGCGACCAGCAGGGCTCCGGTCATCCGGCGAAAGTCATGGCAAGGTGAGGATTTCGACGCCGGTGTCGGTGACCAGCAGGGTGTGCTCGAACTGCGCGGTCCACTTGCGATCGCGGGTGACCACCGTCCAGCCGTCGTCCCAGATCTCGTAGTCCAGGCCGCCGAGGTTGATCATCGGTTCGATGGTGAACGTCATCCCCGGTTGCATGATGGTCGACACCGACGGCTGCTCGTAGTGCAGGACCACCAGGCCGTTGTGGAACGTGGTACCGATGCCGTGACCGGTGAAGTCGCGAACGACGTTGTAGCCGAACCGGTTTGCGTACGACTCGATGACGCGGCCGACGACCGACAGCGCCCGCCCCGGCTTTACGGCGTTGATCGCGCGCATCGTCGCCTCCCGGGTTCGCTCCACCAGCAGCCGGTGCTCCTCGGACACATCGCCGGCCAGGAAGGTCGCGTTGGTGTCGCCGTGTACCCCGTCGATGTAGGCGGTGACGTCGATGTTGACGATGTCGCCGTCCTCGATCACCGTCGAGTCCGGGATGCCGTGGCAGATGACCTCGTTGAGCGACGTGCAGCACGACTTCGGGTAGCCCTTGTAACCCAGCGTGGAGGGGTAGGCACCGTGGTCGACCATGTACTCGTGGGCGATGCGGTCCAGTTCGTCGGTGGTCACGCCCGGTGCGACGGCCTTGCCCGCCTCCACCAGCGCGCCGGCCGCGATCCGGCCGGCGACGCGCATCTTCTCGATCACTTCGGGGGTCTGCACCCACGGTTCGCTGCCCTCCTGGGCGGTGGGCTTGCCGACGTATTCCGGGCGCGCGATACTGCCGGGCACCGGCAGAGTCGGGGACAACTCTCCAGGGGAAAGCGCGGTGCGAGCAGGCATGCGACCAGCTTAATGGCAGGGCGGATGGACGCTCAGAGCCGCTGACGGCGCAGCAGCGAGCGCCGCGGCCCACGGATGATCACCGAGCCGCACACCACCCGCCCGGTCAACACCACGTGCGGCCTGCCCTCACCAGGCGGGTCTTTGCGACGGTCGCTGGCGCTGCCCACGTAGACCTCGACGTCGTCGATGGACGCGCTGGCGCCGTCGGGCAATCGAATCTCCACGGAGCCGAATCTCATGTCGAGTTCGATGACCACCACCGGCCCCGCGAAGCGGGCCTTGGTGAGGTCGAGTTCCACCGAGCCCAGCCGGCGGACCAGCGCCAGGCGGGTGGGCACCTGCCATTCGCCGTGGCGCTTCAGCGAACCCGCCCAGCCCCGCAGCTCGACCCGGTCGGCCGCGGAGGTGACGATGGCGCCCGGCCCCGGCAGGTCGCCGACCAGATGGTCCAGCTCGCCGCGCGTGCGCGCGTAGGACACCTGCGACGAGCGCTGCTCGAACTCGTCGATGTCGATCAGCCCGAGCGCGACGGCGTTGTGCAGCCGGCGCATCGTGCCGTTGCGGTCGGCGTCGGAGACCCGCAGGGCCACCATGTCGCCGCCGGTATCGGTCATGTTCGCAATTTACCGCTGAAGCGGGCCGGGGTCGCCCCTGTCAGATCAGGGGCGATCGCAAGCGCGGCGAAGCGGGCGCGGCGGGTCGCCCCCATCAGATCAGGGGCGATCGCAAGCGCGGCGAAGCGGGCGCGGCGGGTCGCCCCCGTCAGATCAGGCCAGGAAGTTCGGCGGCAGCGCCTCGAACATGAACTTGGTCATCCGAACCGCCCACTCCGAGCTGCCGCCCCCGACGATCAACGAGGCGAAGGCCAGGTCGCCGCGGTAGCCGGCGAACCAGGAATGCGATCCGCCCGGGAACTCGGCCTCACCGGTCTTGCCGTAGATCTCGCCGCAGCCGGCGATCTCCTTGGCGGTCCCGTTGGTCACCACCAGCCGCATCATCGGCCGCAGCGCGTCGATCATCTTCGGGCTGATCGGCGTGGTGTCCCCCTGGACCGCCGTCTGGCGGCCCACGATCAGTTGCGGCACCGGCGTCTTGCCGGCGGCGACCGTCGCCGCCACCAGGGCCATGCCGAACGGGCTGGCCAGCACCTTGCCCTGGCCGAAGCCGTCCTCGGTGCGTTCGGCCAGGTCGACCGTCGGCGGCACCGACCCCGTCACGGTGGTGACGCCGTCCACCGTGTAGTCGAGGCCGATGCCGTATTGGGCGGCCGTCTGGGTCAGGCCGCGCGGCGGCAGCCGGCTGCTCAGCTCCGCGAACGTGGTGTTGCACGAGCTGGCGAACGCGCGCGACAGCGACACCACGCCCAGATCGAAGCCGCCGTAGTTGGGCACCGTGCGGTGGCCGATGTCGAGGTGGCCCGGGCAGCCCAGCATCGAGTTGGGCGTGGCCATGCCGCGGTCGACGGCGGCGCCGGCGGTGATCATCTTGAACGTCGACCCCGGCGGGAACAGCCCGTTGGTGGCCGGCAAACCGTCCGCGTCGGCCCCGCCGTTCTGCGCGATCGCGAGGATCTCTCCGGTCGACGGCTTGATGACCACGATCATCGCCTTGCCGCCCTTGTTGTCGACCGCGCGCTGGGCGGCGTTTTGCACCGTGCGGTCCAGGGTGATCGACACCGACGGCGCCGGAGACCCCTGGACCTCGTGCAGCACCTCGACCTCCACGCCGTTCTGGTTGACGCTGACCACCCGCCAGCCCGCCTCACCGTCGAGCTGGTCGACCACCGCCTTCTTCACCGCGGAGATGACCGCGGGCGCGAAATGCGGGTCGGTGGGCAGCATTTCGGGCTGGGGGGTGACCACGACACCGGGCAGGTGCCCGACCAGCGGGGACACCTTGTCGTTGTCGTCGGGGTGCAGCGTCACCCCCAGATCCACCGGATGCGGCGTCGAGCTGGCCTGCTCGGCCAGCAGCTGCGGATCGTTGAGGGCGCCGTTGAAGGGATGCAGCACGTCGACGATGGCGTGCGCCGTGCCGGACAGCGCGGGTCCGGCCTGGGTGGCGTCCAGCGTGTAGTGGTACAGGTAGCCCGGCACCAGCACATCGCTGCCGCCGAGCTCGTTCACCGAAGCGCGATGCGGCCGGTCGGCGCGCAGCGCGAACGTCTGGTGCTCGCCCAACTTGGCGTGCAGCGCGGTGGTGGTCCACCGCACGGCCCAGTGCCCCTCGTCGCGGGCCATCCTCAGCTGGCCGTCATAGGTCCACGTGCGGTTCTTGGGCAGGTGCCAGGTGAAGCGGTAGCCGACCGTGCCGCTGTCCTCGGCGTACTTGGCGTTGAGCAGCTGGGCGTCGAGGTGGGTTGCCTGCAGGCCGGACCAGGCGGCGTTGAGGGCTTCGCGGGCCTCGTTCGGGCTGTCGCTGAGTTGCGCGGCGGTCGCGGTGTCGCCGACGGCCAGGGCGCGGAAGAACTTCTCCGCGGCCGGGCCCGGGCCGTCGGGCCGCGGCGTGCAGCCGGACAGGGCGACGGCCGCGACCAGCAGCACGCCTGAGGCAGATGTGGCAATTGTTGTTCTCGTTACCATCGGTGCTGATGTTAAGAACTGTGGCCTGAACAGGGGCGCCGACACACCGAGACCGAACCGTGATGCGTGGATTTGCGGACCATCTGTGCGCCGAGGGCCCGGCCACGCGGGCGTTGGTCACCCGGCGCCCGGCCGGCCGGGCGCTCGCGGCGAACGTGACCGGCTAGTCGAGCAGCACCGTCGCGAAGGTGCCGATCTCGGTGAAGCCCACCCGTGCGTAGGCGGCGCGGGCCACCGTGTTGAAGTCGTTGACGTAAAGGCTGGCGGTGCGCCCGGTGCCGACGATCACCGCGGCCACCGTCGCGGTGCCGGCGGTGCCCAAGCCCAGCCCGCGCCACTCCGGGTGCACCCACACCCCCTGGATCTGGCCGACGCCCGGGGACTGCGAGCCCACCTCGGCCTTGAAGACGACCTGGCCGTGCTCGAACCGCGCCCAGGCCCGCCCGGCCGTGATCAGGCTGGCCACCCGGCGCCGGTAGCCGCGACCGCCGTCGCCGATGCGCGGGTCGACGCCCACTTCGCCGATGAACATATCGACGGCGGCCACCAGGTAGGCGTCCAGCTCTTCGGGCCGGACCTGCCGCACCCCGGGGTCGAGGTCGCACCTGGGGTGGTTGGACAACGCCAGCAGCGGCTGGCGGCCGCGCACGTCGCGAGCCGGACCCCAGGCCGCCTCGAGCCGCTCCCACATCGGCATCACCAGGTCGGCCCTGCCGACCAGCGACGAGCAGCGCCGCGTCCCCCGCATGGCCTCGTCCGCGAACGCGCTCAGGTCGGCCGGCGCGCCGCGCAGCGGAATCAGATTGGCGCCGGCAAAGCACAGCGATTCGTCGGCGCCGCGCAGCGTCCACAGTTCGCCGCCGATCGAGTTGGGGTCGATGCCGTGGTCGGCCACCCGCGCCGCGACCATGCAGGAGGCGACGGGATCGTCGTCGAGCACCCGCCAGACGGCGGCCGCGTCGCGCACCACCGACACCCGTCGCTCACCGACAAGGCGGAACAGGGGCGGAGCCGACATAGGGCGAACTCTCTGTGGTGCGAATTCTCAGACCAGAACGTCGCTGGCCTTCATCAGCTTACGGTGACAACAGGTGAACCGCTGGATGTTGCTTCGGGCCCGTCGCCGCTGTTCATCTCGTGGCCCATTTCAGCGGCGATGCGCATCGCCTCTTCGATCAGCGTCTCGACGATCTGGGCTTCGGGCACGGTCTTGATCACCTCGCCGCGAACGAAGATCTGGCCCTTGCCATTTCCCGATGCGACGCCGAGGTCGGCCTCGCGGGCCTCCCCCGGGCCGTTGACGACGCAGCCCATCACGGCCACGCGCAGCGGCACGTCGAGGCCGTCCAGGCCGGCGCTGACCTCGTTGGCCAGGGTGTAGACGTCGACCTGGGCGCGGCCGCAGGACGGGCACGACACGATCTCGAGCCCGCGTGGGCGCAGGTTCAGCGACTCGAGGATCTGGATGCCGACCTTGACCTCCTCGACGGGCGGCGCCGACAGCGACACCCGGATGGTGTCACCGATCCCCCGCGACAGCAGCGCGCCGAAGGCGACCGCCGACTTGATGGTGCCCTGGAAGGCGGGGCCGGCCTCGGTGACGCCTAGATGCAGCGGGTAGTCGCATTGCTCGGCCAGCTGCTCGTAGGCGGCGACCATCACGACGGGATCGTTGTGCTTGACGCTGATCTTGATGTCGCCGAAGCCGTGCTCCTCGAACAGCGAGGCCTCCCACAGCGCGGACTCGACCAGCGCCTCCGGGGTGGCCTTGCCGTACTTCTGCATGAATCGCTTGTCCAGCGAGCCCGCGTTGACGCCGATGCGGATCGGGATGCCGGCCGCACCGGCGGCCTTGGCGACTTCGCCCACGCGGCCGTCGAATTCCTTGATGTTGCCGGGGTTCACCCGCACGGCGGCGCACCCGGCGTCGATGGCGGCGAAGATGTACTTGGGCTGGAAGTGGATGTCGGCGATCACCGGGATCTGGCTGTGCCGGGCGATTTCGGCCAGCGCGTCGGCGTCCTCCTGGCGCGGGCAGGCCACCCGGACGATGTCGCAGCCGGCGGCGGTCAACTCGGCGATCTGCTGCAGCGTCGTGTTGACGTCATGCGTCTTGGTGGTGCACATCGACTGCACCGAGATCGGATAATCGCTGCCGACCCCTACGTCGCGGACCATCAGTTGGCGCGTGGGGCGCCGGGGCGCAAGCGTGGGCGCCGGGGTCTGCGGCATGCCCAAGCCAATGCTCATCTGCGCTGCCTTCTCTCTACTGGAACAGCCGGATCGGATTCACCAGATCGGCGGTGACGGTCAGCAGCATGTAGCCGACCACGAACACCAGCACGACGTATGTCGCGGGCATCAGCTTGAGGTAGTTCACCGGCGCGGCCGCGACCATGCCCCGCGCCGACCGCACCAGGTTACGGATCTTCTCGAACACCGCGATGGCGATGTGGCCGCCGTCGAAGGGCAACAGCGGCACCAGGTTGATCGCACCCAGGATGAGGTTCAGCTGGGCCAGGAAGAACCAGAACGCCACCCACAACCCGTGGTCGACGGTGTCACCGCCGATGATGCTGGCGCCGACGACGCTCATCGGGGTCTGCGGATCGCGCTGCCCGCCGCCGATGGCGTGCACCAGCGCACCGACCTTCGTCGGGATCGCGACCAGCGCCTTGCCGACCTCGCCGGTGAGGTCACCGGCGAAGGCAACGGTGGCCGGGATCGCGGTGAACACCCCGTAGCGGGTGGGCGCCACCTTGACGGCGCCGACGCCGATGGCGCCGACCGTCGAGGGTTGTTGCTGAGCGCCCTGCCCGTTGCCCAGGTAGCGCTGGGTGGTGGTGACGTCGACGTAGGTGGTGATCTTGGTGCCGTTGCGCTCGGCGACGATCGGGACATTGCCGTGCACCTTGCGGATGGCGGCGGCCATGTCCTCGAAGGTCGACACCGGGGTGTCACCCACCTTGACGATGACGTCGCCCGGCCGGATTCCGGCCAGCGCCGCCGGCCCGGGGCCGGTGCAGTCCGCGATCTTTCCCGGCGCCACTTCCGGTGCCACACAAGCGGTTTCGCCGACCACGGCCTGGGTGGGCGGGTGCAGGTTCGGCAGCCCCCAGATGAGCGCGATGCCGTAAAGCAGCACCAGGCAGATGATGAAGTTCGCGGCGGGACCGGCGAACAGCACCGCGACCCGCTTCCAAACCTTCTGCTTGAACATGGCGCGGTCGGTCTCGTCGGGCGCCAACTCCTCCACCGACGTCATGCCGGCGATGTCGCAGAAGCCGCCCAGCGGCACGGCTTTGAGGCCGTATTCGGTTTCGCCGCGCCGGGTCGACCACAGCGTGGGCCCGAAACCGACGAAGTAGCGGCGCACCTTCATGCCGGTCGCGCGCGCGACCCACATGTGCCCGCACTCGTGCAGGGCCACCGAGATCAGGATGGCCAGTGCGAACAGCACAATGCCGATTACGAACATCATCTGGTCTCCCAGGACCTTTCTCACACCATTCCGGAGGCTTTTGCCGACACCTCGGCGGGCCGGGCGTGTGCGACGGAACGCCGCGCCCGCTCGCGTGCCCAGCGCTGCGCGTCGAGTACCTCATCCACGGTAGCGGGTGACACGGCCCATTGGTCGGCGGCGTGCAGCACGTCGGCGATGGTTTTGACGATCGCGGGGAACCCGACCCGTCCCGCGAGGAAGGCCGCCGCCGCCTCCTCGTTGGCCGCGTTGTAGACGGCGGTCATGCAGCCGCCGATCTGCCCGGCGTGCCTGGCCAACTCGACGGCGGGGAAAACGTCGTCGTCCAGCGGCTCGAAGTCCCAGCTAGAGGCCGTGCTGAAGTCGCAGCTGGCGGCCGCGCCCGCAACCCGCTGCGGCCAGCCGAGGGCGAGCGAGATCGGCAGCTTCATGTCCGGCGGGCTGGCCTGGGCCAGGGTAGAGCCGTCGATGAAGGTGACCATCGAATGAACAATCGACTGGGGGTGCACCACGACCTCGATGCGGTCATAAGGAATGCCGAACAGCAGGTGGGTCTCGATGAGTTCGAGCCCCTTGTTGACCAGCGAGGCCGAGTTCAGTGTGTTCATCGGGCCCATCGACCACGTCGGGTGGGCGCCCGCCTGCTCCGGGGTGACGTCCTCCAGCTGGGCGGCGGTCCAGCCGCGGAACGGGCCGCCGGAGGCGGTCAGCACCAGCTTGGCGACCTCGTCGGGGGCCCCGCCGCGCAGGCACTGGGCCAGCGCGGAGTGTTCGGAATCGACGGGCACGATCTGCCCCGGCTTGGCGGCCCGGAGCACCAGCGGACCGCCGGCGATCAGCGATTCCTTGTTGGCCAGCGCCAGCCGGGCGCCCGACTGCAGCGCGGCCAGGGTGGGCCGCAGGCCCAGCGCGCCCACCAGCGCGTTGAGCACGACGTCGGCCTCGGTCTCCTGCACCAGCCGGGTGGCCGCGTCGGGCCCGCAGAACGGGATGTCACCGACTCGCTGCGCCGCGCGCTCGTCGGCGACCGCGACGTTGGTCACACCGGTCTCGGCGCGCTGCCGCAACAGGGTGTCCAGGTTGGCACCGCCCGCGGCCAGGCCGACCACCTCGAAGCGGTCCGGGTTGGCGGCGATGACGTCCAGCGCCTGGGTGCCGATGGAGCCGGTGCTGCCGAGCACCAGGACGCGCAGCCGGTCGCGCGTTTGCCCGTCGGTCGTCGGGTTGGTCACTCATTCATTGTGCCGCCCGGCACCGACCGGGGCCATCCGCCGGACCGCGGCCGTCGAGCCAGGCGGGGGTATGCCAGAATTTGGGTTCGACAAGCCAATCCGATCCGAAGGGGATTCGCCGTGGCCAGTACCGAGGTGGAGCGCTTCACCGGCGTCGACGACGTCGAGGTGCCGTCGGCAGCGTGGGGTTGGAGCAGGATCAATCACCGGACCTGGCACATCGCCGGCCTGATCGGCTTCGGATTCCTGCTGGCGATGCTGCGCGGCAACCATGTCGGCCACATCGAGAACTGGTTCCTGATCGGGTTTGCCGCACTGATCCTCGTGGCGCTGATTCGCGACCTGTGGGGCCGCCGCCGCGGCTGGATCAGGTAGCCGGCAGCGCGTTTGCCCTAGCGGCGCACCCGACGATGCCAGGCGCCCCCGATCACCACGGCCGTCAATGCGAACACGGCCACCAGCCACGGCCACATCCCGTGCTGATGCACCCAGCCGGCCATCGCGCCCTGTAGCCGCCCGGCCGCGGTGATCACCGCGTCCCGCGGGTCGCCGCCGGCGCCGAACAGTCGCACCTCGTAACCGCCGTAATAGGCCACGTACAGCCCGACCAGCACCAGCAACGCGCCACCGATCCGGTTGACGAACGGCAGGAGCCGGCGCAACCGGTCCACCAGCGCCGCGCTCGCCGTGGCCGCGGCGACCGCCAGCACCCCGACCACCAGGGTCAGCCCTGCGCTGTAGGCGAGATAGATCGCCACCCCGGTGACGAGCGATCCCCCGCGTAGGCCGGCCGCCGTGACGGCCAGGAACGGCCCGACGGTGCACGACAGCGAGGCGATCGCGTAGCTGATGCCGTAGCCGTACATGGAGCCCAGCCGCGCGGTGGGCGCCCACCGCGGGCCCAGCGGTCGCGGGGTCAGGGCCGACAGTCCCCGGCCCGCCAGCAGCCACGCCCCGAGCCCGATCAGCACCACACCCACGCCCACGGTGGCGTACGGCAGGAACCGCTGCACGGTGCTCGCCGCCGAGACGGTCAGGGCGCCGAACGCGCCGAACACCGTCAGGAAGCCCAGCGCCATCCCCGCGGTGGCCGCCAGCGCACGCCCGGCCGCCGCCGCACCCGAGACCGCCCCCGAACCCTGGCCGCGCACCACCAGCAGCAGGTAGCCGGGCAGCATGGCAAAACCGCACGGGTTCAGCGCGGCCACCGATCCGGCGGCGAAGGCCAGGCCGACCAGACCCTGGTCCACCGAGTCAGGACCTCAGGGCCGAGACCCGGTCGGAAAGCTCCTGCTGGGACATCGCCGACGTCGGGTTGTTGACGAACGTCGAGCTGCCGTCGGCGCGGTAGAACACGTAGGCGGGCTGCCAGGGGACGTTGTAGCGGGCCCAGATCGAGCCGTCGGCGTCGTTGAGGTTGGTGAATCTCAGGCCGTACTTGGAGACGAAGTTCTGTTCCGCGCCGACATCCGAGTGACCGGCAACGCCGACGAAGGTGACGCCGGGATTGGCGGCCGCCACCTGGCTGACGCCTGGGGCCTCGGCGTTGCAGAACGGGCAAAACGGCGCCCAGAACCACAACACCGCGGGTCTGCCCTGCAAGCTGGCGCCGTTGAACGGCGCACCAGCCAGGGTCGTGCCGCTGAATTGCAGCCGGTCATCGGCGGCGGCCGCGCGCGGCGCGCCACCGAGCACCACTATCAGTGCCGCGGCGATGAGGGCCGCGACAAACAACTTGAGCGGAGAGAACAAGCGGATCACGGCACACCCCCGGGTTGTTGAAGTTATGCCTTTAAGACGTGCGCGTCGCCCTGCGGGTTCACCCGACGGCCGCGCGCTACCCGCCTTCGGCGGCCAGCTGTCCGCACGCTGGTGCCTGATCGCCTGCGCTCCAGCTACCCGCCTTCGGCGGCCAGCTGTCCGCACGCGGCGCTGATCTCGCGGCCGCGCGTGTCGCGCACCGTGCAGGAAACCCCTTTGCCGCGCACGCGCCGGACGAACTCCCGCTCGACCGCCTTGGGGCTGGCGTCCCACTCACTTCCCGGGGTCGGATTTAGCGGAATCAGGTTCACGTGCACCAGCGGGCCGAGCGCGCGATGCAGCCGCTGCCCCAAAAGGTCTGCGCGCCAAGGCTGATCGTTGACGTCGCGGATCAACGCGTACTCCACCGACACCCGCCTGCCCGTGACGTCGGCGTAATGCCGCGCGGCGTCGAGGGCTTCGGTGATCTTCCACCGGTTGTTCACCGGCACCAGGGTGTCGCGCAGTTCGTCGTCGGGCGCGTGCAACGACAGCGCCAACGTCACCCCGAGCCGTTCGTCGGCGAGCTTGCGGATGGCGGGCGCCAGCCCCACCGTCGACACGGTCACCGAACGGGCCGAGATGCCGAAACCGTGGGGCGGCGCGGCGGTGATGCGCCGCACCGCGGCCACCACGCGGGCGTAATTGGCCAGCGGCTCCCCCATGCCCATGAACACCACGTTGGACAGCCGGTCCCCGAAGTCGTCGCGCAGGGCCGCGGCGCCGGCGCGGACCTGCTCGAGGATCTCCGCCGTCGACAGGTTGCGAGTCAGCCCGCCCTGACCGGTCGCGCAGAACGGACACGCCATGCCGCAACCGGCCTGCGACGAAATGCACACCGTGTTGCGTTGCGGGTAACGCATCAGCACCGACTCGACGGTGACCCCATCGAGGGCCCGCCACAACGTCTTTCGCGTCTGGCCTGCGTCGCAGGTCACCTCGGCGGCCGCGGTGAGCAGGATCGGGAACATCGTCTCGGCGAGGGCGTCGCGCAGGCCCGCCGGAAGGTCGGTCATCTGCCGCGGGTCGGCGATCAGCCGCGCGTAGTACTGATGCGCCAGCTGCTTGGCGCGAAACGCCGGCAGGCCCAGCTCGGTGACGGCGGCCGTGCGACCGTCCTCGTCGAGGTCGGCCAGGTGCCGCGGCGGCCTGCCGGGACGCGGCTCGGAGAAAACCAGTTGTGCAACCATGACCTGTCCAGTATCGCCTCTCGACCGGACCGGCCTAGGGAACGAGGGTCAGCACCGTCCAGGCGGCGACCGCCGAGGGCAGGACGCCGTCGAGCCGATCCATCAGTCCGCCGTGGCCGGGCAGCAGCCGTCCCATGTCCTTGATGCCGAGGTCGCGCTTGACCTGAGACTCCACCAGATCCCCCAACGTGCAGGTCAGCACCAGGATGACGCCCAGCAACGCGCCGATCCACCATGGTTTGTGGGCCAGCAAAGTCGCGGTCAGCGTCGCCGCGGTGATCCCGAACACCAACGATCCGGCGAACCCCTCCCATGACTTCTTGGGGCTGATCGCCGGAACCATCGGGTGCTTGCCGAGTAGCGCCCCCACGGCATACCCGCCGGTGTCGGAGGCGACGACGGTGATCATCAGGCAGAACACCCGTCCTGCGCCGTCGTGCGGGTAGACCAGCAGCACGCCGAAGGAGGCGAACAGCGGCACCCAGGCGGCCAGGAACACCGTCGCCGAGGCGTCCCTGAGGTAGTTGGCCGACGGCGACCCGTCGAACGGCTCGGGCCGTTTGGTGTTGTCCTGCATGAACAGGCGCCAAAAGTTGCAGACCACCACGGTGACGCCGAAGCCGGCCAGGGCGCCCGCGGCGTGGAACGGCCAGGTCAGCCAGACGGTGAGCTGGCCGCCGGCCAGCAGCGGGATAACCGGGATGACGTAGCCGGCTTCGCGCAATCGCCGCACCACTTCGTGGGTGGCCACCATGATGGCGAGCGCGACAATGGGAACCCAGAACCGCGGGGCGAACACCAGCGTGACGATCAGCACACCGCCGATCCCGGCTCCCACCGCGATGGCGGCGCGCAGGTCGCGTCCGGCCCGGGACGTCTTCTTGGCCGGCTGCGCGCTCGTCTTCTTGGCGGCGCGCGCCCGATTGTCGGGCGGGTTGCCTGCGCCGGGTTCTGGGGTTGCCACTGGCCTGGATGAACTTAGCTGCTGAGCGGTCGTCAGACCTCCAGCAGTTCGCCTTCTTTGTGCTTGACCAGCTCTTCGATCTGGGTGATGTACTGGTGGGTGGTCTTGTCCAGGTCCTTTTCGGCCCGGCCGACCTCGTCCTCGCCGGCCTCGCCGTCCTTGCGAATGCGGTGCAGCTCCTCCATCGCCTTGCGGCGGATGTTGCGCACCGAGACCTTGGCGTCCTCGCCCTTGCCCTTGGCCTGTTTGACCAGCTCGCGGCGGCGTTCCTCGGTGAGCTGCGGGACCGCCACCCGGATCAGGGTGCCGTCGTTGGTGGGGTTGACGCCCAGGTCGGAGTTGCGGATCGCCGTCTCGATCGCGCCGACCTGGCTGGCCTCGTAGGGCTTGATGACGACCAGGCGCGCCTCGGGCACGTTGATGCTGGCCAGTTGGGTGATGGGCGTGGCCGAGCCGTAGTAGTCGATCACGATCCGCGAGAACATGCCGGGGTTGGCCCGCCCGGTTCGGATGGTCGACAGGTCGTCGCGGGCGACCGCTACGGCTTTCTCCATTTTCTCTTCCGCGTCGAAGAGAGCCTCGTCAATCATGTGCGCCGCTCCTCCTCAGCTGCGTTGCGGATCCTCGCAAGCGCAGATCATCGCGTCTTCGGTTCAGGTGGTGACCAGAGTCCCGATCTTCTCACCAGCGACCGCCCGGGCGATATTGCCATTGGTCAGCAGGTTGAACACCAGGATCGGCATGCCATTGTCCATGCACAGGCTGAACGCGGTGGCATCGGCCACTCGTAACCCCCGGTCGATGACCTCGCGGTGGCTGATCGCGGCGATCAATTCGGCGTCGGGATGCTGCCGCGGATCCGCGGAGAACACGCCGTCGACGGCCTTGGCCATCAGGACCACCTCGGCGCCGATCTCCAGGGCGCGCTGCGCGGCCGTCGTGTCGGTGGAGAAGTACGGCAGTCCCATGCCGGCCCCGAAGATCACCACCCGCCCCTTTTCCAGGTGACGCACGGCGCGCAGCGGCAGGTAGGGCTCGGCCACCTGGCCCATGGTGATCGCGGTCTGGACGCGGGTGACGATGCCTTCCTTCTCCAGAAAGTCTTGCAGCGCAAGGCTGTTCATGACGGTGCCCAACATGCCCATGTAGTCCGACCGGGTGCGTTCCATGCCGCGCTGCTGAAGCTGCGCGCCCCGAAAGAAGTTGCCACCGCCGATGACGACGGCCACCTGCACACCGCCGCGGACCACCTCGGCGATCTGCCGGGCCACCCGCGCCACCACGTCCGGGTCCAGGCCGACCTGCCCGCCGCCGAACATCTCACCGCCGAGCTTGAGCAGCACTCGCGAGTACCTGGCCCGGCTCGGGGACTGGCCGCCAACCAGGCCGTTGTCCGGTGCGGATTTCGGTATGCCGTTGCTGGCGGTTGTCGGCTCCGGCCTTCCAGCCGCCGCGCCGGCGACTTGGGGGTCCCTGGACTCCGTCATCAGACTCCTCGCATGAGAGTGCCATCCCGGGCGATCTCCATCCGGAACGGCATTTCACATCCTGCCTCATCGCAGCACAATGCGACGTCGGCGGGGTGCATTATGCGCATAGTTGGCGTGCCGGACCAATTTTCGAGTCTCCAGGTACCGGAATTCGTCCACGCCGATGCCGCCGTTGCCCCGCGTTTGAGCGATGCATGGCATGGGAACCCGCAACAACGCGGCAGAATTACGCGGTCTCAAGCAACGAGGACCAGCCTCGCCGTATGACCGGGTTGATCGCTCGCGATCGCCGTTGAGCGTGGATCGCTCAGAGTACGCCAACGAGGAGGAACACTTTCCATGGCTGAAGAAAACAAGTCGGGACCTGCCGAAGCTGTCAAGGGCGTCGTCGAGGACGCCAAAGGAAAGGCCAAGGAGGCCGTCGGCGCGGTGGCGGGTCGTGATGACCTGACCCGCGAGGGCCAGGCGCAGCAGGACAAGGCCGACGCGCAGCGCGACGCAGCGAAGAAGGAAGCCGAGGCGGAAGCCGCGCGCGGTGGCGCCAAGGCGGCCGAGGAGCGCCAGAAGGACAACCAGTAACAGGGCTGTGAACGATGGGCCCGATCCGTGAAAACGGGTCGGGCCCATCGTCTTTCTTTCCGGCAGGTTCGGCCGGTGAAAAGCCTGAGGTTGCATAGCTTTGCATAGTTTTCGGCGGGACGGGTATCCAGGCGTAGCGCTGTAAGACATCTCCACAGAGGTGCCTACGGACCGGGGGGGAAGCCGGGACGTGACGAGGTTTGGAGATGCTGTTGGACGTGGTGGTGCTCACCGACGAGGACGATTTCGAATCGGCCCTGCCGGACTTGGCCGCGTTCGCCCAACCGATTCGCCGCATCGCCCTGACGGCCGAGACCGACGGGCATCTCGCCACCGCGGACGTCGCGATTATCGACGCGCGTAGCAACGTGGCGCTGGCCCAGGCGGTCAGCCATCGCCTCACGACCGACAGCCCCGCCACCGCGGTGGTCGCCCTGGTGGCGCCGGCGGACTGTGCGGCGGTCGACGTCGATTGCAATTTCGACGACGTGATGCTGCCCGGCACCTGTGCCGAGGAGTTGCAGGCGCGGCTCCGGCTGGCGATCGGGCGGCGGCGCAGCGTGATCGACGGCACGCTGAAGTTCGGCGACCTGGTCCTGCATCCGGCCAGTTTCACCGCGTCGCTGGACGGCCAGGATCTGTGTCTGACCCTCACCGAGTTCAAACTGCTGAATTTCCTTGTGCAGCATGCCGGTCAGGCGTTCACCCGGACCCGACTGATGCAGGAAGTGTGGGGTTATGACAGCACCGGCAAGGTGCGCACCGTCGACGTGCACATCCGGCGGTTGCGCACCAAGCTCGGCGCCCGGCACCAATTCCTGGTCGACACCGTGCGAGGTGTCGGCTACCGGGCGGCGACGCCGCCGCAACCCGAATGGATCGTCGCCGACGCCGGTCTCCACCTCAACGGAACGCGGGCAGGCTGACCCTAACGGCCGTAATTAGCTGCGCTGCAGCGCTTCCGTGCCTGGTCAGCCGAATAAGGGGAACGCGCGCTTGCGCGCCAGCGCATTCATCCCGTCCTGGATGGCGTGTTGCACCTCATGGTATTTGCGTTCGACGTATTGGTCGTCGTCAGCCTTCGCGGGATCGTTGTCGAGTTCGACCGCGGGCATGAAGCGGGTGCGGATCTTGGCCGGCAGGGGCAGCTGCGGCAGCGCCGCCGGCGCGATACCCCACGGCAACGAGACGGCCAACGGGAACACCTTGAGCCGCAGGATCTTATCCAGGCGCAGAGCTTTCGACAGCCGGTCCCCGCGGATCAGCACCGGCATCGCGTCGGCGCCGCCCACGGTGGCGATGGGCACGATCGGCACCCCGGCCCGGATCGCCATCTTGACGAAGCCGGTCCGCCCCGCCAGGTTGGCCTGATCGCGCTCGGTCCACGGGCGCAGCGAATCCACTTCCCCGCCGGGCCACAACGCCACGTCACGCCCCTCTGCCAGGGCGGTCGCGATCGCGTCGGGGGCGGCCGGCAAAACGCCCATGGACCGGAAGTAGCGCCCGAACAACGGAATCGCCATCAACGCATCGTGGGCGGTCCCGTGCAGGGTGCGCTCCTGTCCGAACCGCCGCCACCATTGCAGACCGACGGTCCACGCGTCCCACACGAACGGCGCCCCGGAATGAATCCCCACCAACAGCGCCGGTGGCGACTCGGGGATGTTCTCCCAACCGTCGATCTCCATGCGAAACCAGTAGTCCACCAGCACATTCCACAGATACTTCTGGCGCTGCAGGGCGGTCTCGTCCTGACCGGACAGATCCCATCTCCCCGCGCGTTCGGCCACCCAACCGCTCACCCCGCCGGTTTGCTTGCTGCGTCGTTCTTCCATGGCCTCGCGGGCTTGCTCGGCGTTCCGCTTCGCCTGGGCACGCACCGGCGCCGGCCTGTGATCCGGGTTACTCATGAGTAGTCGCATACCCGATTCGAGCGCGCACGATTCCCCTCAATGCAAATCTCCCCGCGCCACGGCGGTGTGGCGCGGGGAGATTTACTCAGATCAGGCGTGTGCCGCGGGTGCGGGTGCAGGCGCCGGCGGCGCACCCGGTGCCGGGCTGTTCGGCGCACCCGGCGCCGCGCCACCCTCGACGTTGGACGTCCAGATCAGGACGTCCTGGTTGCCGTCGTTGTAGACGACGCCGTTCGGCGGCGCGCCGGTCACGTCGAAGTACAGCGTGCCGGTCGACTCGTTGCCCGGCGCGATCGGCGCCGGGTTGAGCCCGTTGGGCGCCCCCACCTTGTCGATCACGCGGTAGTTCTGGCCGTTGGGCCCGCGGGCGATGAAGTCGTTGACCATCGGGGTGACCAGCCCACCGTCCGACCTGGCGCTGATGTCGGCCTGGTACAGCGTGCCTTTCGGCGTGTACCCGGGAATCGTGACATTGCTGGGCTGCAGGTTGCTGACCGTGTAGTTGGTGATCAGCGGCCCGTCCACCAGTTGTTCGCTGGTGCCGAACCCCTGAATGTTGGGCGCGGCGGCCGCGGGCGTCGCTGCGAAGACGCTCGCCACCGCTATCCCCCCGGCAGCGGCAGCTGTCGCGACGGCAGTCTTGGTGACCTTCATTGTCCATTCCTTTCGTGTCGAACAATTGCCCCCCGGAAGGGCATGACGATATAAGCAGCAAATAGCCAACCGACTTCCGCTTTAAACACCGACGTTCGCCCCATTAGCCAAATTGCCCGGTTAGAGACGCAAAATTGTTGCTTTCGCGGGGAGCACCTTCAGCCTCAGTTGATAACAGCTGCACCATCATTCACATTCGGCACGGTGATTAGTCCGGGTGCTGAGGGGTAACCGGTGCGCTGAGGCCCGCGTCTGGCAAATGTCGGGGGCGCAAGCCGAGACAGCCGCAAAGGGGGCAGTTAGGTGCAACGCGGAAACTCCAAGCACGGTTCACGCGAGGACGACGCGCTCAAGGAGGAACTGGAGGGCACGATTCGCGGCAATCGATCCAGTCGCAGCGAGGAATGGCGCGATCCGGAGCCGCCCGCCGACGACGACCCCGACGTTCCCACGGCGGGCCAGGCGCAGCGCGACTGATAAAGCGGTGCACCGTTAAAACCGGCAAGATGCTCGGCCTGCCCGGAACGTCAATCACACAACAAACTTCGAATCGGTAAAGGAAATGGCATGGGCTTCGTGGCGCAGCAACAATCCGTTCCTGGCGTACAGGCGCAGATGGACCCGATTCCCGACTGTGGTGAAAACAGTTACCAGGGCTCGGGAAAACTGCTGGGCAAAAAGGCGATCATCACCGGCGGCGATAGCGGCATCGGGCGCGCCGTCGCGATCGCCTTTGCGCGCGAGGGCGCTGACGTGTTGATCGCCTACCTCAACGAGGACGACGACGCGCGTGACGTCGCCCGTTACGTCACCAATGCCGGTCGCAACTGCGTGTTGGTGCCCGGCGACCTGTCCGATGCCGCGCACTGCCGCACCGTGGTGGACCGGGCGGTGCAGGAATTGGGCGGCGTGGACATCCTGGTCAACAACGCCGCCTTCCAGATGATGCACAAGAGTCTCGACGAGATCAGCGACGAGGAGTGGGAGTATACGTTCCGGCTCAACATCGGTGCGTACTTCTACCTCGCCAAGGCCGCCGTGCCGCACATGCGCCCGGGCTCGTCGATCATCGGCAGCTCGTCGGTGAATTCCGATAGTCCCAATCCCACCCTGGCGCCGTACGCGGCGACGAAGGCGGCGATCGCGAATTTCTCGGCCAGTCTGGCTCAGCTCCTGGGCGACAAGGGGATTCGCGTCAACAGCGTGGCGCCCGGGCCGATCTGGACGCCCCTGATCCCGTCGACGATGCCGCCGGACAGCGTGGAATCCTTCGGGGACAACGTCCCCCTCGGGCGCGCGGGTCAGCCGGCCGAACTCGCCGCGATCTACGTGTTGTTGGCCTCCGACGACGCGAGCTACATCTCCGGGGCCCGGGTGGCCGTGACCGGCGGCCGGCCGATCCTCTAGCGAAAAGCGTTACACCGCGGCGCATCCCGCACTAGCACGGTCCGCGCTGCCGCTCAGCGACCCCGGACCTTGCGGTTGTGCTTCTTGATCGCGTCCACCAACTCCGACTTGTTCATGCTGGACCGGCCGGCGATGTCGAGGCGACGGGCCAGGTCGAGCAGGTGCTTTTTGCTGGCGTTGGCGTCGACACCCTCGGCCGATTGACCGGTCGGACGCCGGCCACCGCTCTTGGCCCGCTCGTCGGACGGACCCTTTTTGTCCTTGGGCTCCCAGTGATCGCCCACCTTCTCGAAACTGTGCTTGACGGCGGAGTAGGCCACCCGGTGGGCGCGCTCCTCACTGCCGTACTCCTCGGCGGCCGCATCATGGGTTTTCGCGAACGTGCGCTGGGCCTTGGCGCTGGACCGTTGCAATGTGCTGGGCAATTCGCTCTTTTTTGCCGCGCCGCCCTTTGTCGTCTTCGGCATCGAACCTCCTCGGGTACCACAAGCGCTTTCTGGTAGGCAACCGGTTACCCCGTTGCGGCGCGGACAATCACGGTCTGCCCGATGTGCGCGTCGGTCCGGCAGAAATATGTCAATATCGTTGACATGATTCAGGCCGACGATGCTCCGCTGGGGTACCTGCTGTACCGGGTGGGCGCGGTGCTGCGACCCGAGGTTGCCGCCGCGTTGGGCCCGCTGGGCCTCACCCTGCCCGAATTCGTTTGCCTGCGCATTCTTTCGATGTTGCCGGGAATGTCGAGCGCCGAATTGTCTCGCCACACCAACGTCACCCCGCAGGCGATGAACACCGTGCTGCGCAAGCTGGAGGAAGTCGGGGCGGTGGCGCGCCCGTCGTCGGTGTCCTCCGGGCGGGCGCTGCCGGCCAACCTGACCGGGCAGGGCCGCGCCCTGCTCAAGCGCGCCGAAGGAGCGGTCCGCGGTGCCGACGCCCGCATCCTGAGCAAGCTCACCGAAACCCAGCAGCGCGAATTCAAAAGGATGCTCGAGAAACTCGGCTCCGACTAGCGGTGAAGCGGGTCGCCGCCATCAGGCCCGGCGATCGCATGCGCCATCAGGTTTCGATCACCCGGCGGCCTGGATGCGCGCCCATGGCCGCGCCTCTTCGAGCTCGTAGGCCAATTCGAGCAGCAGCGCTTCCTGACCCATATCGGCCGACAGCATCATGCCCACCGGCATGCCGTCGGCGGACTGGGCCAGCGGCAGCGAGATCGCGGGTTCCCCGGTGACGTTGTGCAGCGGGGTGAACGACACCCAGTCGATCAGCCGGCTGATCACCTGCCGGTAATCGGTCGGCGCCAGGAACCCGATGCGCGGCGTCTCGTCGGCGACGGTCGGCGTGAGCACCGCGTCGTAAGTGCGGGCGAATCGCGCGGTGCGCCGGCGCGCCCGGCGCAGCCGCACGATCGCCGCCGGTAGGCGGTGCAGGTTGCGGCTGGTGTGCCGGAGCAGACCCAGCGTCAGGCTGTCGAGCTTGCTGCGGTCGAACGTCTCACCGAACATGTGTCGCCCGCCGCTCACCTGGGCCAGCGCCAGGAAACCCCAATACAACACGAAGTCGTCGACGAAACTGGCCGCGACCGGGGGCTGGTCGACGTGTTCGACCCGGTGGCCCAGCTCCTCGAGCAGGCCCGCGGACTTCAGCGTCAGCTCGCGCACCTGCGGGCTGCACTCGCGCTGTATCGAACGGGTGAGCACCGCGATCCGCAACCGCTGCCGGCCGGGCCCGGTGACGTCGCCGATCGGTGCCAGCTTGGGGTTGCGCCAGATGCGTTCGGCCTCGCGGTAGAAGGCCGCGGTGTCGCGCACCGAACGGGACACCACCCCGTTGACGACGACGCCCACCGGCATCCGGCGCAGCGTCGCGTCCAGGGGCAACCGCCCGCGCGACGGTTTGAGCCCGACCAACCCGTTGCAGGCGGCCGGAATTCGGATCGAGCCGCCGCCGTCGTTGGCGTGCGCCATGGGCACCACGCCGGCGGCGACGAAGGCACCCGATCCCGACGACGACGCTCCGGCGGTGTAGTCGGTGTCCCACGGGTTGCGGACCGGGCCCAGGCGAGGGTGTTCAGCCGACGCGCTGAAGCCGAATTCCGACAGCTGCGTCTTGCCCACCGAGGTCAGCCCGGTGGCGAGATAGAGCTGAGTGAACACGCTGTCGGCGACGGCATTGCGGCGCGCCCACGCATCGGTGCCGTGCATCGAAGGCTGCCCGGCGACGTCGATGTTGTCCTTGATGAACGTCGGGACGCCGCCGAAGTAGCCCGCCACCGGGGCGGCCGCACCGGCCCGCGCTTGGTCAAAAGCCGCGTACGCCAAGCCATTCAGGAGCGGGTCGACGGCCTCGGTGCGGGCGATTGCGGCCTCGATGACCTCGGCCCGGCCCACCCGGCCGGACCGAAGGGCGTCGGCCAGGCCGACCGCGTCCAGATCGCCAAGGGCATCGTCGCCGAACGCGTGCACGTGTCGCATAGCACTGACGCTAACCCGCGCACCCTGCCGACCGGGAGGTTTCCCGGCTTGTCCGCGGCCGGGGCGGTCAGGCCTCGATCAGGCCTGACCCACCTCGAAGCGAACGAAGCGCGTGACGGTGACACCGGCGTCCTCGAGCAGCGCCTTGACGGTCTTCTTGCTATCGGACACCGACGGCTGCTCTAGCAGCACCGCGTCCTTGAAGAAGCCGTTCAGCCGGCCCTCGACGATCTTGGGCAGGGCCTGCTCCGGCTTGCCCTCCGCCTTGGCGGTTTCCTCGGCGATGCGGCGCTCGCTGGCCACCACGTCCTCGGGCACGTCCTCGCGCGAGAGGTAGCGGGCCTTGAGCGCGGCGATCTGCAGCGCGACGGCGTGCGCAGCCTCGGTGTCCGAGCCCTGGTATTCGACCAGCACGCCGACCGCGGGTGGCAGGTCGGCGGCCCGCCGGTGCAGGTAGGTCTCGACGGTACCGTCGAAGTTCGCGACGCGGCGCAGCTCCAGCTTCTCGCCGATCTTGGCCGACAGCTCCGCGATGGCCTGCTCGACGGTCTTAGTGCCCGAGGCTTGGTCAATAGAAGAAGCCTTGAGCGCGTCGATGTCCTTGGCCTTCGACGACACGGCCGCCGCCACGATCTGGTCGGCCAGCGCCTGGAACTCCGCGTTCTTGGCGACGAAGTCGGTCTCGCTGTTCAGCTCGATCAGCGCGCCGCCCTGGGCCGCGACCAGACCTTCGGCCGTCGCACGCTCGGCACGCTTGCCGACGTCCTTGGCGCCCTTGATCCGCAGCGCCTCGACGGCCTTGTCGAAGTCGCCGTCGCTTTCGGCCAGCGCGTTCTTGCAGTCGAGCATGCCGGCACCGGTGAGTTCCCGAAGCCGCTTGACGTCGGCAGCGGTGAAGTTCGCCAATGTTCAGCCTTCCTAAGAGGGGTCAGTTGTTGATTCCGGGGTGCCCGCAGCGGCGTCGGTGGGGGCGGTGGTGGTAGCGGACGCCAGCAGCTCCTGCTCCCATTCGGCGAGCGGCTCTGCGGCTTCCGCCTCGGGCTTGCCGTCACCACGGCCGACCCCGGCGCGGGCCTGCAGGCCCTCGGCGACGGCGGAGGCGATCACCTTGGTCAGCAACGCGGCCGAACGGATCGCGTCGTCGTTGCCCGGGATCGGGTAGTCGACCTCGTCGGGGTCGCAGTTGGTGTCCAGGATCGCGATGATCGGGATGTTCAGCTTGCGAGCCTCCGCAACCGCGAGGTGCTCCTTATTGGTGTCGACGACCCAGATGGCCGACGGCACCTTGGCCATGTCGCGGATACCGCCGAGGCTGCGCTCGAGCTTGTTCTTCTCGCGGGTCAGCATCAAGATTTCCTTCTTGGTGCGGCCCTCGAAGCCACCGGTCTGCTCCATCGCCTCGAGCTCCTTGAGGCGCTGCAGCCGCTTGTGCACGGTGGAGAAGTTGGTCAGCATGCCGCCCAGCCAGCGCTGGTTGACGTAGGGCATGCCGACGCGGGTCGCCTCGGCGGCGACGGACTCCTGCGCCTGCTTCTTGGTGCCGACGAACAGGATGCTGCCACCATGCGCGACGGTCTCTTTGACGAACTCGTACGCCTGGTCGATGAAGGTCAGCGTCTGCTGCAGGTCGATGATGTAGATGCCGTTGCGGTCGGTGAAGATGAACCGCTTCATCTTGGGATTCCAGCGACGGGTCTGGTGCCCGAAGTGGGTGCCGCTGTCGAGCAGCTGCTTCATGGTTACGACGGCCATGGTTGTGCCTTACTTGTGTCGGTTGTCGCCTGGCATCGGGTGAGGCCGGGCCCTGGCGGCTGCTGCGATGCCGGACCCAGCCGGGAAAACCCGGTCGGGACCGCCCGGCATGCGATTGCGAACTCCTCGTGGAACCAGAGACGCGATGCAGACGCGCGAAGTCAGCCCGCGAACGAGCTGCGACCAGCAGTTTACACCGACTCAGCAGGTGCTTTTACCACGCTTCCCCAACCGGGCCGCTCCTGCACAGACCCGGCGGGACTCGGCTGGACCGGCCGTTCGGGACCCGCTGAACTGCCTGGATGCGGTGGAGCGCGCTGCTGATGTGTGC